>NZ_CP059200.1:0-34688 GCF_014251755.1 Blattabacterium cuenoti
ATGGACAATGAAGCTTTAATAGATTCTTTTTCAGATTTTAAATATGAAAAAAATATAGATAGAGTAAGTCTTATGGCCATTTTAGAAGAATCTATCCGTTGTGTATTAAGAAAAAAATATGAATCATCAAAAAATTACGATATTATTGTAAACCCGGATCAAGGGGATTTAGAAATATGGAGAAATCGTGTAGTTGTAAAGGATGGAAAAATAAAAGATCTAAATAAAGAAATAGAACTATCTGTAGCTAGAAAAATAGAACCAGATTTTGAAATTGGAGAAGAAGTTACAGAAAAAGTAGAATTACAATCTTTAGGAAGAAGGGCCATTTTATCTCTAAAACAAAATTTACTATCTAAAATTAACGAATATGATAACACAAATACTTATAAAAAATTTAAGAATAAAATAGGTGAAATTATTAATGTAGAAGTTTATCATATTTTGCCAAAACAAATCATTATGAGAGATGATGAACAAAACGAAATGGTTTTACCTAAACAAGAACAAATTCCAAGTGATTTTTTTAGAAAAGGAGATCCAGTTAGAGCCTTAGTTAAACGAGTTGATTGGAAAGATCATAAACCTTTTGCAATTCTTACCAGAAAAGACGAATCTTTTTTAGAAGAACTTTTTAAATTAGAAATACCGGAGGTTTCTGATGGATTAATTACAGTAAAAAAAGTAGCACGTATTCCAGGAGAAAAAGCAAAAGTAGCTGTAGAATCTTATGATGATCGCATAGATCCAGTTGGAGCTTGTGTGGGAATGAAAGGTTCTAGAATTCATCCTATTGTTAGAGAATTAAAAAATGAAAATATAGACGTTATTAATTATACCTCTAATACACAATTATATCTCACACGATCTTTAAGTCCTGCTAAAGTTTCTATGATGGAAGTGAATGAAGAACATAAATATGTCAATGTATATGTAAAAATTGAAGAAATATCGAAAGCAATAGGAAAAGGGGGCCAAAATATAAAATTAGCCAGTCAATTAACTGGATATAAAATTCATATATTCAGGGATTTTCCTTATGAAGATGACGTAGAACTAACAGAGTTTTCTGATGAAATAGATTCAGAAGTTTTGGAAAAATTTCATAAAGCAGGGTTAAATACTGCAAAATCTGTATTAAACTATAGAAAAAATGATTTAAAAAAACGGACAAATCTTGAAGAAAAAATTATCAATAAAGTATTCACTATCTTGAGAAAAGAATTTGAAGAAGAATTAAATATAAACACATAATTTTTTTCTTTTTAATATTTTTGTTCTTAATACATTTTATATTTTGATATGACTGATAAAATCAGGTTAAAAACAGTATTAACCAAATTTAATATTTCCTTACAAAGAGTAATTAGTTTTTTACATAAAAAAGGAATAAAAATAGAAAATAATCCTAATACAAAAATAGAAGAAAAAGTATATAAGTCTCTTGTTCGAGAATTTCAAACTTACAAAGAAATACGAGATGCATCTGAAAAAGTTTTTTTGCAAAAAAGAATGGAAAAAGAAAAAATAAAAGAAGAATTATTAAAATCAAAAGACATTCGAAATGATCAAGTTATACGTGCTAAATCAGAAAAATTAATTGAATTCAAAAAAATAGGAAAAATAGATATTATTGATACATCATTATATGGTACTCAAGAAGAAAAAAAAAATAATTTACATCAACATAATAAAGAAAAAAAAATAGAATACGGATTTAAAAATCATAACAAACCTGAACATATTGATACTATCTATCAAAAATTAGATGGAGTTATGTTAACAGGAGATAGAATAGATCTATCTCAATTTGAAAAGAAAAAAACAAGATCAGAAATTAAAAAGAAACGAAAAAGAATTCAAAAAGAAATTTTCATTGAAGAAATGAAAAATATTTCTACAAGAAAAAAACAAAATAAAGAAAAAGAAAGAAAATCTTCCTTTCATAAGAATAAACATTCGAATGAAAAAAAAATAGATAAGCCTAAAAATAAAAAAAAGCCCCAAAAATCGGGAATTACTGATGAACAAATCAAAAAACAAATTAAAGAAACTTTGGAAAAGTTATCTTCTAAAGGAAGAAAATCAAGAGCATCAAAAATTAGAAAAGAAAAACGTCAATTCAAAAAAGAAAAAATACTTCTGAAAAATGAAATAGAAAATAAAAAAGAGGAAAAAATTCTAAAACTAGCTGAATTCACTACAGTGAATGAATTGGCATCTATGATGAAAGTCAATGCTAATGATGTGATTGTATCTTGTATGTCTTTAGGAATTATGGTGACGATGAACCAAAGATTAGATGCGGAAATATTAACTTTAGTTGCAGATGAGTTCGGTTTTAATGTAAAATTTGTTGGACTAGATTTAGAAGAAGCCATTCAAGATGATAAAGATTCAGAAAAAGATTTAAAACCTAGACCTCCTATTATCACTGTTATGGGACATGTAGATCATGGAAAAACGTCTTTGTTAGATCATATTAGAAACACGAATGTCATTGCAGGTGAAGCAGGTGGTATTACTCAACATATAGCCGCTTATAGTGTAGAATGTTCCAATCATCAAAACATTACTTTTTTAGATACTCCAGGTCATGAAGCTTTCACTGCTATGCGTGCAAGAGGAGCACAAATAACAGATATTGCAATCATAGTTATAGCGGCCGATGATCAGGTTATGACACAAACTAAAGAAGCCATCAGTCATGCTCAAGCGGCTAATGTTCCTATTCTTTTTGTTTTCAATAAAATGGATAAACCTAATGCAAATCCTGATAAAATTAGGGAACAACTAGCTAATTTAAACTTTTTGGTAAAAGAATGGGGAGGAAAATATCCTACTCAAGAAATATCAGCAAAATTAGGAACTGGAATAGATCAATTATTGAAAAAAGTTCTTTTAGTCGCTCAATCTTTAAATTTAAAAGCCAATCCCAATAAACTTTCTATAGGAACAGTTATAGAAGCTTCCTTGGATAAAGGAAGAGGATACATTACAACTTTACTTATACAAGGAGGAACATTAAAGGTTGGAGATTATCTTTTAGCAGGAAGTCACCATGGAAAAGTAAAAAGTATTTTAGATGAACGAGGAAAATCCATTTTCTTAGCAGGACCATCTAAACCTATTACGATATTAGGATTGAATGGAGCTCCTACTGCTGGAGATAAGTTTAAAGTTTTTCAAGATGAAAAAGAAGCTAAACAGCTAGCTTATAGAAGAGAACAGTTACAAAGAGAACAAAATATACGATCTCAAAAACATCTTACATTGGATGAAATAGGAAGACGTATAGCATTAGGGGATTTTAAAGAATTGAAAATTCTTATTAAAGGAGATGTAGATGGATCAGTTGAAGCTATTGCTGATGCTCTTCAAAAATTATCTACGAATACTATTATGGTAAATATTATTTATAAAGGAGTTGGTCAAATTACAGAATCTGATGTTTTATTAGCAAGTGCTTCAGATGCTATTATTATAGGATTTAATGTTCGTCCTAATATTGGATCTAAAAATATAGCAAAAAAAGAAAATATAGAAATACGAACTTATTCTATCATATATGATGTTACCAATGATATTCAGGAAGCAATGGATGGAATGTTGTCTCCAGAAATCAGAGAAAGAATATTGGGAAATGCTGAAATTAGAGAAATATTTAAAATGCCAAAAGCAGGAACTATAGCCGGATGTATGGTCATAGAAGGAAAATTATTCCGTCAAGCAAAAGTTAGATTGATTCGAGAAGGAATTGTTATTCATAATGGAGAATTTACTTCTCTTAAACGTTTTAAGGAAGATGTAAAAGAAGTTTCAAAAGGATATGAATGTGGGTTAGGAATCAAAAATTATCATAATTTAAAATCTGGAGATATGATAGAAGTTTATGAAGAATTATATGAATCCCAAAAAAATTAAATCAATGTATAGAACACATAATTGTGGAGAATTGAGTCGAAAAGATATTGGAAAAATAGTAATATTATCTGGATGGATTCAAAAAATAAGAAATTTAGGATCTTTATTTTTTATAGACATTAGAGATTATTTCGGTATTACACAATTAATAATTTCTAAAAAATCCGTAAAAAAAAATTTTTGTTTAGGGAAAGAATTTTTAATTAAAATAAAAGGAAAAGTAGTAGAAAGATTCTCTAAAAATGAGAATATTCCTACAGGAGAAATAGAGATTCTAGTATCTCATATAGAGTTACTAAACTCATCTCTATCTCCTCCTTTTACTATAGAAAATCAAACAGATGGAAATGAAGAGATGAGAATGATTTACCGATATCTTGATATTAGAAGGAATCCTATTAAAAATAATTTGATTATTCGTCATAATTTAGCTTTGGAAACACGTAATTTTCTTTCTAAAAATGGATTTTTAGAAATAGAAACTCCTGTATTGATAAATGATACTCCAGAAGGAGCTAGAAGCTTTGTCGTTCCTTCTAGAACACATATAGATAAATTCTATGCATTAGCTCAATCTCCACAATTATTTAAACAATTGTTAATGATAGGAGGAATAGATAAATATTTTCAAATTGTAAAATGCTTTAGAGATGAAGATTCTCGTTCTGATAGACAAATAGAATTCACACAAATAGATTGTGAAATGTCTTTCGTAGAAGTTCATGATGTATTAGTATTTTTTGAACGTTTTATCAAACATATATTCAAAAAAATAAAGAATATTCAATTAGATCCTTTTCCTTGTATTTCTTATTCTGATGCTATCAAAATATATGGAACGGATTCTCCTGACATTCGTTTTGGTATGCCTTTGATAGAACTGAATGATTTAGTTCAAAAGAAAAATATTAATTTTTTGAAAACACAAGAATTGGTAATAGGAATTAAAATTAAAAAATGTCATAACCTAGATGATACAATGAATTGTTTTTTCAAAAAAATAGAAAATCCAAATTTTTTTTGGATAAAATATTTATATGATCGAACCTTACTTTCTTCCAATTCAAATTTTTTTAATGAGAAAATTCTCAAAAGTTTTGTTAAATTTTTTGAAGCTATTCCTGGTGATTTATTATTTATTTTTTACGGAAAAAAAAGAAAAACTAGAGAAGAACTTGGAAAAATACGAGTAAAAATAGCCGATATTTTGAATTTAAACAATTCTAAAAAGTTTACTCCTTTGTGGATAAAAGATTTACCTATTTTAGAATGGGAAGAAAAATACAAAAAATATAAATCTGTACATCATCCGTTTACTAGTCCAAAAGAAGAAGATATTCATTTATTGGAAAAAAACCCAAAAAACGTTCGTTCTAAATCTTATGATTTGATTATAAATGGTATAGAAATTGGTAGTGGATCTATACGGATTCACAATAAAAACATACAAAATTTAATTTTTAAACATTTAGGATTTTCTCAAAAGGAGATCGAATCTAGATTCGGTTTTTTTATGAAAGCTTTTGAATATGGTATTCCTCCTCATGGAGGAATAGCTTTTGGATTAGATAGATTAATTAATCTTTTAGAAGGAAATCAAAATATAAAAAACTTCATTGCTTTTCCAAAAAATAATTATGGAAAAGATATAATGATAAATGCTCCATATTTTTTAGAAAAAGAAAAATTAAAAGAATTACATTTGCGTTAAATGATTTTGATATCGTAAACAAGATTGTTTATATACAGAAATTGCTTCTTTTTTGTCTTTCCAATTTCCTATTTTCACTTTTTTGTTTTCTAAATCTTTATATACCAAAAAAAAGTGTTCTATCTCTTTTTTAGAGTGTAAAGCGATTTCGTCAATATTATTGATAATATTATAATTAGGATCTGAAACAGGAACACAAATAATCTTTTCATCTTCTCCTTTTTCATCTATCATGAAAAAAATTCCTATAGGTTTTACTTTTATTAAACAACCTGGTATTGTTGGTTCTGTTAAAAAAACTAACACATCTAATGGATCTCCATCCATAGAAAGAGTTTTTGGAATAAAACCATAATCTGTTGGATAACTCATAGGAGAATATAATACTCGATCTAATCGAATTAGATTATTTGTTTTATCAAATTCATATTTATTTCTACTTCCTTTTGGAATTTCAATAAGTGCATCAAAACTGACTTTCATATTATATTTTTGTATAACAATTAAATTTTTCTAAATATAAAGCGACTTTTTTAGCAAAACATCCACCTAATACCCCATCTATTACACGATGATCATAAGAATGAGATAAATAAATTTTGTGTCTTATTCCTATGAAATCTCCTTTTGGTGTTTCTATTATAGACAATTTTTTTTGAATCAACCCTATTGCCAAAATAGCAACCTGCGGTTGATGTATAATTGGTGTACCAAAAAGATTTCCAAAGCTTCCAATATTGCTAATCGTATAAGTTCCACCTTGAGTTTCTTCAGGTTTTAATTGATTAGATTTCGCTCTTTTTATTAAATCATTAATAATTTTTATTAATCCTATTAAATTATAAGAATCAGCATTTTTAATCACAGGAACAATTAAATTACCATTGGGTAAAGCAGTAGCTAATCCTATATGGATATTTCTTTTTTTGATTATGCTTGTTCCATTTACGGAAATATTTATCATAGGAAGATCTTTGATAGCTTTGACCACGCATTCCACAAAAACGGACATTAAAGTTAACTTTTCTCCTGTATTTTTTTGAAATGTCTCTTTTATTTTTTCTCTCCATTTTACTATATTAGTTACATCTGCTTCAACAAAAGAAGTAACATGTGCAGAAATATTTTTACTTCTGATCATGTGTTCTGCAGTAATTCTACGCATTCTATCCATTTCTATGATTTCTTCATTTTTTTGATTCTTATTTATACTTTGAATACTATTATATCTATTGTATTTAGGAATTACAATATTATTTTTTTTAATACGAATATATTTTAATATATCTTTCTTCGTGACACGTTCCTTTTCTCCAGTTCCTTCTATTGTTTCCAATTCATAAAAGCTAATCCCTTCTTTTTTAGCTATCGTACGTACAAGAGGAGAATAAAAACGTTTTTTTCTTTTTTCTATTATTGGAATAGACCCTAAAGAAAATTTTTCTTCCGTTTCTAAAATAGCAATGAAATTTCCTACTTTAGCAACTTCATTAGGAGCAAATAGTTTCTTTTTTAAAATACCATTTACGGGGGAAGATATTTCAGAATTGACTTTATCTGTAGCTATTTCTACCAAAAGATCTTCTTTTTTTACAAAATCCCCTTCTTTTTTTAACCAACGAATGATAGTAGCCTCAGCTATACTTTCACCCATGGCTGGAAGGGGTAAATTATACTCGGACATCTAAATTAATCGTTTTATATTTGCATATATTAATCAAATTTCACAATCTTAAAAAACTTACAAACAAAATCAAAAATAATAAATTCATTTTAAAAAATGAAAATTCCTTCTTTAAATCAAATCAGAAAAGCGGATCAATATTGTATTGATTCCGAATCTATTTCTTCTGCTCAATTAATAGAAAGAGCCGCAAAAGGTTGTTTCAATTGGATCATTCATAATAAATCTTTCAAAATTAGAAAAAATCCATTTATAGTATTAGTAGGAAATGGAAAGAATGGAGGAGATGGTCTCTCTTTATCTTATATGTTACATTTATGCGGAGCCACTGTTTTTGTATATGGAATTAATATTTCTAATCATTTTTCAAATGAGTTTTTAATGAATAAAAAAAAAATATTACAGAAAAAAATAAATTTTAAAATGATTAATGAAGGGGAAAAATTTCCAGTTTTAAATCAGGAAAATTATCTTATTGATGCTATTTTTGGTACAGGATTCAATCGTACAATGAATCAATATTGGAAATCTTTTTTCCATTATATCAACGAAAAAAAATTTAAAGAAGTTATATCTATAGATATTCCATCTGGACTTTTTATGGAAAAAAGTCATGAAAATTTTGAAGGAATAATCAAAGCCACTCATACTTTAACTTTTCAAGTTCCAAAATTATCTTTTTTATTACCAAATTACGCGGATTATGTTGGAAAATGGCATTTGATAAATATTGGATGGAAAGATGATTGTATTCGTAACATACGAACTACAAATTTTTATATAGATGATGAATCAATTCGTGACATATATAAAAAAAAAATAAGAAAAAAATTTACACATAAAGGAAATTATGGACATGGAATCATTATAGGTGGAAGTTTTGGTATGGTTGGATCTGTTGTTCTTTCCGCTACTGCTAGTTTTCGTACTGGAATAGGAAAATTAAGTGTATATGTTCCTTCCTGTGGGTATCAAATTATACAAAATACACTTCCAGAAGCGATTGTAAATACAGATATAGAAACACATTATATCAGTAATATAGTTCTTTCTAATGAAAAGATAAATGCAATAGGAATAGGAATGGGAATGGGAATTCATTCTAAAACGATGTATGCTTTAGAATCTTTTTTATTAAAAATAAAAAATAAAAAAATACCAATGGTAATTGATGCGGATGCTATAAATATATTGTCACATCAACTGCTCCTATTGGATCTTATCCCAAAAGAAACCATTCTTACTCCACATCCAAAAGAATTTAAAAGATTATTATGTCGATCATGGAAAAATGATTATGAAAAATTACATTTTTTAAAAGAAATGTCTACAAAATATAAAATTTTTATTGTGTTAAAAGGAGCACATTCCGTTATTTCAACACCAAATGGAAATCTGTACTTTAACAGTACAGGAAATCCAGGAATGTCAACATCTGGAAGTGGAGATGTCCTTACTGGAATGATAATGAGTTTTTTATCTCAAGGATATTCTCCAAAAGAATCATGCATGATGGGTGTTTATTTACACGGATTAGCAGGAGATATTGCCTCAAAAAAATTAAGCGAAGAAGCTATCATTGCGAATGATATCATTCATCATATAGGTGAAGCTTATCTAAAAATTAGAATTTAAATTAATTTATCCAAATTCTTTTTGAAATCTGATCATAGATATTATATGTGATGGTATATAATAAAATTATGATTATTGTCAATAAACTAATTTTGGAAAGAAAATCTCCATGTTTAATGTAAAAAGTTTTATTTTTATTGAGATATATTTTATGATATAAAAATCCTTCTTTTCCATAAGGAATAGATGATATGATTTCTCCTTTTTCGTTAATAAAACAAGAAATTCCTGTATTTGCAGATCTAGCTACATATTTTCGATTTTCAATTGCTCTAATCCGAGCATAATGCATATGTTGTTTATGTCCTTGTGATATACCCCACCATCCATCATTAGTAATAATAACCATGAGTTCCACATTTTCTTTTCTAAAAAAATTAGAAACATATTCCCCAAAAACAGATTCATAACAAATAATAGGAGCTATTTTTATTCCTAAATAAGGATATTGAAAAACAGAAGGATAATTTTCTTTTCCAAGTTCCATGACTGTTCCTCCAAAATTAAGTAATTGATTTCCTAATATAGGTGAAAAAAATTTTTTATAAGGAAAAGTTTCTACTGCTGGTACTAATTTAGATTTATGATGAAATTCAATATTTTCATTAGTTCCTATTTGAATCACAGAATTAAAAATGTCAATCCATTGTATCTCTTTTTTTTTTTTTGAAAAAATAGGAACGGATTTTTCATTTTTATCTTTATTATGATGTAAAATAATTAATTCTACTCCTGTTATAAACACTGTGTTTGGAGATTTTTTTTTAAAGTAATCTTTGAATACAGAAATGATTTTATTTTTACTGATATTTTTGATTTGTATTTTGTTTGGAAACATAGTTTCAGGAGCTATGATAATCATAGATTCTTTAGATATTTTTTGATCTATTAATCTTTTTAATTTTGAAACTAATTTATTTGTTGAAATGAAATATTTTTGATTATATGGATCTATGTTAGGTTGCAAAATTAAAACATTTGCAGTACGTTCATACTGATTCCTTTTATATTTCATGTATATAAGATTTGAAATCAAAATCATAAAAAAAATAATTCCTATATTAAAAAATATTTTTTTATATAATGAGAATATATTTTTATCATTTTTATACTTAATAATGGATTCTGTCAATCCAATATTGACTATCCATATCCATATAGATCCTCCTAAAATTCCTGTATATTCATACCATTGAATCCATTCTGTATGATTAGCAAACCCATTTCCCAAATTTAGCCATGGCCAAGATAATTCCCATTCTAAATGCATTTTTTCAAATGAAATCCATAAACAAACCAAAAATACATATCCTATTCTTTTATCTTTTACATGTCTTTTAATCCATGAATAAAAAAAAAAAATAATTGACATAAAAAAAGAATTAAAAAACACAGGAATTAAATAGGCTTCTATAGCAAAAGTTCCATTAGTTCTTTTTGCATAAGATAACCACTGTGTAGAAATAGAATTCCATGTTAAAAAAGTAATAAAAGAAAACAATAAAATATAAAATAAAGAATGATTCAAATAATTCTCTACATATAATAAAGGAATAAAAGCTACAAATAAATATATGGGACATCCATCAGTAGGCCATCCTAATCCCAATAAAATTCCCGAAAATACACTATATATAAAAAATTCAATTTTTTTTATGTTGTGTAAAATTTTAACTTACTGTTTGTTAACCAGTGGAGCTGGCGGGATTCGAACCCGCGTCCAAACAAGTAGTATAAAAGATTTCTACATATTTATCCAAAAATTTTTATATTTTTTTATCCAAGTTTTGGATCTTGAATAAAAACTTTAGATTCAAAATTTAATTTCAGAGAACTTAAGAATCATCTGTTTTCTTATCCTTAATACTTTTGAGTACCTCTATATCAGAAATTATAAGGAAAAATTTCTGAGAGATATTTTGCTTCTGCATTTTATGCAGACTAAGCTATAACGTTTTTAACAACATTAAGCAGCAAAAGCGTATTCTTTTTCGCCATTTATATATTTTGTAACGCTTGATTTTCGTGTGATACCTTACGTGACACGATATGCTTTCTTCTATAACTAATCTTGCTGTCAAATCCAAAATCAGCCCCCATTTATTCTTCTTACAAAAGAATGATCTAGATCAAACTGGTTTGATCTGATGCATCTATTCTTATAAAGATAAATAATAAAACCGTAAAAGACCAAAGAGATGATCCTCCATAACTAAAAAAAGGTAAAACAATTCCTATTGTAGGAAAAAGACCCATAACCATCCCTAAATTAATAATAAAATGAATAAAAAGAATATTTCCAACTGAATATCCAAAAATTCTTCCAAAAATATTTTTTTGCCTTTCAGATAAAAAATAAATACGACTAATAAATAATAAATAAAATATAATCAAAATTACACTTCCTATAAAACCCCATTCTTCTCCTACTGTACAAAAAATATAATCAGTATGTTGTTCAGGAACAAATTTTCCTTTTGTAACAGTTCCTTTTTGATATCCCTTTCCAAAGAATTTTCCAGAACCAATAGCTGTTTTAGAATATAATAAATTATATCCTACATTATCTCTATATTTTCTGTCAAATTCATTTTGAAATAAAATATTGATTCTATCTTTATGATGTTGTTTAAAAAATTTTTGAAAAAAAAATGGAGAAAAAAAAGAAAAAACTGAAAAACTAATAAATAAGAATATATAAAAAAATAAATCTATAAATGATAGATATTTTTTTTGAAAAAAAAATAAAAAAATAAAACTAATAAATAAAAGTAAAATGACGATCCAAGGCGATAAGTTTATCGAAACTACAAACAATAAAATATAAAATAAAAAATAAAGTATAAAAGAGATAGATAAACCTTCTCTATATAAAGTAAGAAGAAAAGAAGAAAAAACTATAGAAGAACCAGGATCTGGTTGTAACAATATCAAAAAAGAGGGTAACACTAATATAATAGATATATGTAATAATGCTTTATTATTATTCTCTATATTCTCCTGACTCATAATATGAGCGATCATCAAAGATGTTGATATTTTAGCTAATTCAGATGGTTGAAAACTAATAGGGCCAAAAACATACCAAGATTTTGAACCATTTATATTTTTTCCCAAAAAAAATACTCCAATTAAAAGAAATAACGTAAACAAAAATAAAAATGGTGTTATGTGCTTATAATGAATAGGTTTAAATAAAAAAATAACAAATATGAAAAAAAAACTTAATAATATCCATATTAATTGTTTTTCTGCTTTTTCTGGAGATACGGAATATAAATTCATACATCCAAAAAAAATCATTGTCATATAAATGATAACAATTATCCAATCTATATTTCTAAACAATATTTTATTTCTTTTGATCAATAGAATTTTTTGTGTAAAAATTATTAAATTTTTTCATTTTTGCTATTGAACTATATATTTTTTGTAGTCCTGATGTCATTATTTTTTTTTCAAGATTTTTTCTATTCACATTATTTGTTATATACTTTTCTGCAATAAGACTAGCAATAGGTCCAGCCCAACGAGATCCAAATCCTCCATTTTCTATAATAACAGAAATAGCAATTTTAGGATCTTCTACGGGAGCAAATAATATAAAAATAGAATGATCGGGTAAAGAAACTATTTTATGATTTACTTTAATAAAATTCTGAGAAGTTCCTGTTTTTCCAGCCATTCTAATGTCAGATGATTTGAAACTTTTTCCAGTTCCAATAATGAAAACTTTTTCCATTCCATTAATAATGAAATCAAAATATTTACTTTTAACTTTAGTATATTTAGCTATAGTATAATTAGGATTGGATATCGGTTGATGATTAATTCGTTTTACTATATGTGGAGTATAAAAAAAACCCCGATTTGCTATGGCACAAACCATATTAGCTAACTGCATAGGAGTTACATTGATTTCCCCTTGACCAATACTATTAGAAATGATCGTAATGGCATTCCATTTTGTTGTTCCGTATTTTTTATTATAATAATCTCCGGAAGGAATAATACCTTTTTCTCCTGTAGCTAAATCATTATATAAATAATTCCCAAAACCAAAACTTTTTATGATATCACACCATTCATTCACTCCTTTTGTCAAATTTTTTGGATATTTTTCTATAACACGTTTATAAACTTGTGCAAAATAGTTATTACAAGAAACAGCGACAGCCGTTTCTACCCCTATAGGAAATCCATGAAATCCAGAATGACAATGAATTCTTTTTTTTCCATATTTGAATCCCTTATAACATATAAAAGTAGTATTGGGATCTACAACTTCCATTTGAAGACCTGCTAACTCAGTTAGTAATTTAAATGGAGAAGCTGGTGGATAACGAGCTTGTGTGGTTCGATCAAATAAAGGGTTGTCTATTGTATTTTTTATTAATTTTTGAAATTCTTTAGAACGATTTAGCCCTACAAACAAATTAGGATTGTTAATGGGACTAGAAACCAAAGATAAAATTTCTCCATTTTTAGGATTTATAGCGACTATTCCTCCTTTTTTTTGATACATCAGCTGTTCTGCATAATTTTGCAAATTCCAATCTATAGTTAAAGAAATATCATCACCACTTATAGCTTTTACATTATTTTTACTATTGTTATACCCTCCTATAATACACCCTTTTCTATCTCTTAACCAATATTTTACCCCTTTTTTTCCTCTCAAAACTTTTTCATAAGATTTTTCTACCCCAGCCCAACCAATAAAATCTCCTATTTGATAATAATTAGATTCTTTTTTAATATCTTTTTGAGTTACTTCTCCTATATATCCTAAAACATTAGCTGAACTTTCTACTTTATAATCCCTAAGAGAACGTTTTGTCCAATCAAATCCTTTGTATTTATAAAGTTTTTCTTGTATAGTGGCAAATTTTTCTTTAGAAATAAAAGGTAAAAAAACAGATGGTAAATATTTAGAATACGCTTTTGCTTTTTCTAAATTTTTATAAAAAATATTTTTCTCAATTCCTACAAGATTACAAAATTCCATAATATTAAAATGTTCATCTATAAGAATAGGAACAACTATTAACTCGTAAATAGATTTGTTAAAAACCAAAAGATTTTCATTTCTGTCAAAAATAGAACCTCTTTCAGGAATAATAATTTCTTGTTTAATAGAAGTATTAAATGCATTCAAAATATACTTTTCCGTATATATTTGTATATAAAATAGCCTAATTATAAAAATAATACCGAAAAAACTTAACAAAATATAAAAATTATATAATTTTTTCAATGTTTAATTTTTCTGAAAAAAAAATATATAATACATAAAATAGTTGTAAAAATACTGCTTAATATTGTTCTAAATAAAACAATTCTATTAAAAATAGTTCCTTTCAACATTTCTAATATTAATAAAGAAAAATGATGTATAACAACTAAAGAAAATATATAAAGCATTTTCCTAATCAAAGGCAATTCATAAATTGAAAAATCATTTCTATTTATAAAATTTTTTCCATCAAAAAAATGGAGAAATTTTAGTCTTAAAAAAGCAGATAAAGTAGAAGAAAAAGCATGAAACCCTCCAGTATTCATACAATGATCTATCACCCATCCTATTAAAAATGATAAGAATAAAAATACAAATTTATTTTTATTGTATGGATATACTAGTATAAAAAGAACATATATATAAGAATAGCATCTTAAGAATAAAAATAAGGGATTTAATATTGATATTTGAATTAAACAAAGAAAAAAAATATAAAAGACAGAAATAATAAAATTTTTAATTAAATTCATTATTTATTTTCAACTTTATAAAGTTGAACATTATCCCATTCTTCTTTTAATAAATTTTTCACAACATAAGCATTTTCTATCGTAGAAAAATTAGCCATGAGTTTCACTTTTATAATATAATTTGCATGTTCTTCATCCAATTTATAAGAATAAACTCTTCCAATAGGAATTCCTTCAGGAAAAGTCACTGATTTACCATCTGTTTCTACAATATCTCCTTTATGGATAGTGGAATGTCTGGGTATATCATATAAAACTACATATTCATAATTCAATCCATCCCAACTCAGAGTTCCAAAATATTTATTTTTCTTTAGTCTGGCATTAACTTTAATTTTTTGATTTAAAAGAGAAATCGCAATACTAAAATGTGGAGAAGTTTTTATAATAATTCCTGCAATTCCATTATATAATATAATCCCCATATCTGGTTTTATTTCATCTATACTTCCTTTGTTTATAGTTATATAATTTTCCTGTTCATGAATACTGTTATTTATAATTTGTACTGGAGTAAAGGTATATTGTTGTAAATAATTAATATCCTCTTTTTTAAAATCCTTAGATATTTTTCTTATTTTAGAAAATATTTGAGCATCATGTAATCTTTTATTTTCATTTAAAAGTTTTTTATTTTCAATTTCTAATAAAAAATAATTCCGAAGTTTATGGATAGTCTCATAAATTTTTCCAATCATAAAATTGGAAGAACCTTCATAAATATATTGGTGAAATTTTGAATTTGAAAAAGAAAGAAAAATAGCAGCGGATTCCAGTAAAAAAAAGAAAATAAAAAAACGACATTTCAAAAAAAAATTAAAAAATTCACGCATAAAATTAATCTATCAACCCTATTTCATTAAAAATGTAAATTTATCAATATTTTTTAGGGCGACTCCTGTCCCTTTTACTACAGCTCTCAAAGGATCCTCTACTAAAGAAACAGAAAGACCTGTTTTATTGGAGATCCTTTTATCTAATCCTCTTAGAAGAGAACCTCCACCCGCCATATATATTCCTGTTTTATAAATATCTGCTGCAAGTTCCGGTGGAGTTCTAGAAAGGGTTTCCATTACGGCATCCTCAATTCGTAAAATCGATTTATCTAGGGCTGGAATTGTTTCTTTATAAGAAAGATTCATTTCTTTAGGTTTTCCTGTAGGAAGATCTCTTCCTTGTATATGAATATCATCTGGAGGATTTTCTATGGATTCCATAGCCGCTCCTATATCTATTTTTATTTTTTCGGCAGTTCGTTCTCCAATATACAGATTATATTTAGAACGAAGAAAATAGGCTATATCATTTGTAAAAACATCTCCAGCTATTTTTATAGATTTTTGACAGACTATTCCTCCTAAAGCTATTACTCCACATTCTGTTGTTCCACCTCCTATATCAATGATCATATTTCCTTCTGCTTTAGTTACAGAAATTCCTGAACCAATAGCAGCGGCCATAGGTTCTTCAATAAGATAAACTTCTTTAGCATTAAGATGTTGAGCGGAGTCTTTTACTGCTCTTTTTTCTACTTCTGTTATTCCAGATGGAATGCAAATTACCATTGTTAATGATGGAGTAAAAAATTTGTTATTAACACCTGGAACTTTTTTTAGGAACTCTTTGATCATTAATTCTGCCACTTGATAATCGGCAATGACTCCATCTTTCAATGGTTTGTATATTTTAATATTTTCATGTGTTTTACCCTGCATTTGTTTAGCTTCCTCCCCTACGGCTAACACTTTTTTTGTTCTCACATCTATAGCTATTATCGAAGGCAAATCTACTATTACTTTGTTATTATGCATGATCAGTGTATTTGCTGTTCCTAAATCTATAGCTATTTCTTGAGTAAAAATATTTTTCATAAAGTCAACGACTAATCCCATTAATATTTTTTGTATGAAAATATCTACATAATTTAAATAAAAATACAGTTTTTCAGTATATTGAATAAATATGTTAATAATTTTTTTTTGAAAGAACATGATGTCTTTTTGTTACAAGGAAGTAACAAAGAAAATAAAAAAAAATATTTGGACCAATCTTTAATTTTGATATCGGAACAAATTGGAAAGGTTATTAAAATTTCATCATATTTTGAAAGTGAAGCATGGAATATGAAAAATTCTTCTATTTTTTATAATAGAGCTTTATACATAAAAACAAATTATTCTCCTATTGATCTGTTAAAAAAAATTTTGAATATAGAATTTTTTATAGGAAGAAGAAAAAATTCTTGTCAAGGACAGTATCAAAATCGAGAAATCGATATAGATATTTTATTTTATGATCATATCATGATTTATAGTTTTATTTTGAAAATTCCACATCCATTATTACATTTAAGAAGATTTGTTTTAGAACCTATGTGTGAAATTGCTCCAAATAAAAGTCATCCAATATTTAATTTAACTATCCTAGAAATTTTAGGATTATGTATAGATAAATTATATGTAAAAAAAATTTTATAATGAATTTTCCTTATTATATTAAATAAAAAATTTGCATCAAATTCGATTTTCAATTTATATCATAATATTATTCATTTCTTCCGTTTCTATTTTTTACGGAAATGAAAAAAAAGAAAATGATGATGAAAAATCTAATCATCATGATATGAAAAATGAATTCTTTTTTTTGAAAGATGTTTTCAAATATCAATCAGATATACAAGAACATGACATAAAAGAAGGAAAATCATATTTAAAAGGAAACGCCACTATAGAATATCATAATACAAAAGTTGAAGCAGATTATATAGAATTTAATTGGAAAAATGGAGATTTATATGCAAAATCAAAAGAAAAATCGGTTCTTTTTCAAAAGGAAAATCAACAATATTTATTTAAAACAATTCAATGGAATTTAAACAAACAAATAGGAGAAGCAAAAAATTTTTCTTTAAAAGAAAAAAATCATATTGTGATAGCTAATGATATTGTAAAAAAAAAAGAGGACATTTTAATGAAAAAAGTAATATATACATCAGATCCTTTTTTTTTAGAAAAAAAAGATAATTTTCCTGATTTTTACTTAAAAACAGATAAATTAAAATATGTTTATTCAAAACAATATATTTTTTCTGGTCCAATTTTTTTTTATTTGTATAGAGTTCCAATGCCTATTTTTTTTCCGTTTTTATATATGCCTATAACAAAATTGAAACAACCATCTTATAGTGGAATTGTGTATCCAAAATTCGGAATACAAAACAAAAAAATATACATAAAAGATATAGGATTATTTTTTCCCATTTCTAATTTCTTAAATGTTAAAATGAATGCCTCCATATATAATCCTGAAAAATGGAAAATTAAAACAAAAATAGAATATCAATTGAACAAATATAATGATCATGGATTGATCAATTTTGATTATCAAAATATGTCAAAAAAACAAAAAAACTATCTATTTCAATGGGAACATAATTCAGATTTCAAATCAAATTCTGAAATAAATTTCAATGCCAATATTAATTATGATAATATTTTTCTATACAATAAAAATGAAAATTTCTCTTATATAAACATAAGAAAAAAGTTTTCTAATTATTTATGGTTTATAGATATTTATATGATTCAAAATCAAAAAGAAATTAAATTTCTAATTCCAGAACTAATTTTACACACAAAAAATGTGCTATTTAATGATAAAAAAAATTTTTTTTTAAATCAGGTTAATATTGAAAATAAATTTCATTTTAATCATTCTATAGATTTTCAAAAAGTAAAATATTTCCATTCTGTATTATTAAATCACAATATGAACATGACGGCTTATTTTCCTTTTTTTTATCCTTATTTAAAAATTTCATCTAAAATTTTGTATCAGGATTTGTATGCATGGAATTCTCCTGATTTTCAAGTTTCAAGTTTTCAAAAAGTGGATTTTTCAACAAATATAGTCTCTATCCCATTTTATAAAATTTGGAAATTTAAAAACACTGTCCTACTGAAACATCAAATTCAACCTATTTTATCTTTTCATATGATGTATTTTCCTCCCGTTTTTTATAACGTAAAAAATCATTTTGAAAAAAGAATAAATTTGATTTTCAATAATAATTGGATCATAAAAAATCCATGGAATTGTGTTGTTGATTCTTGTAAAAGAATAAAAATTATAAAAGAAATAAACTCCTCATTCATTGTTGATCATAATTTTATAAAATGGGAAAAATTTCAAATTATGGGTGATACTGATTTGACAAAAAATTTGAAAACAAAATATAAAGCAGGAATAAATTTTGTTAAAAAAGAACAAAAAAATAAAATGATATATTTTGATTTTTCTTTTTCTTCTCATTATAACATCAATTTTTTTCCTATAAAAAATGAATTTCAAAAAAAAGGAAAAAATCGTTATGATTATTTTTTTTTCGATCAAAACAATTATGCAAAATATTCAATTCCGTTGAATTTAAAGATTGATTTTCATTCCAATTACGAAAATGAGTTGAATGGGGAAAAATTGTTCCAAACTTTGTTAAGTTTAAATGGATCTATAAATATCACAAAATATTGGAAAATCAGTTTTCATACAGATTATGATTTTTTGAAAAAAAAAATCATATTTTCTAATATAATTTTTGATAGAGATTTAAGAAGTTTTGAATTGAGTTTCAATTGGATTAAAAATTCTTCCTGGTCTTTTTTTATAGGATTAAAAGATCCTAATTTCAGGAATATTATACAGTATAATGAAAAAAACTTACATTATTAATTAATCATGATACCCAAAAAATTTTCAATAAATAAAATTCCATCTTATGGTCCATATAATACATGTGTTTTTATAGAAGAGTTTTTATTCGTTTCCGTACAAATAGCGATAGATCAAAATATCGGAAAAATTAGTTTCAAATAATATAGAAATGGAAACAAAAAAAGTTATGGAGAATATAGAAATTTTTTTTTCAGAAAAAGGAAGTTATCATCCAGCCATAGAAACTATACCAGTTTCTGGTCTTCCTAAGAATGCCAATATTGAAATATCTTTAATTGCATACAAGAATTAATTCTTTTATTTTTAGAACTAATTGTGAAATATGGATTTTCAATTTTTATTATTTTTTTATTATTGTCATTAAACAGAACATTTTCTATTTCTAATGAAGAAAAAAAAACTATACAAATCATTCATGCAGATCTGATTCAAAATAATGAAAATCAAGATTTTGTTTTGACAGGAAATATTCATTTAAAATATGATAAGTATCATCTTTTTTGTAAAAAGGTTATATATGATAAAACAAATCATAAATTTCATGGATCTGGAAATGTAAGATTAACATCAGGAAAAAATAAAATAATATCTCAGAATATAGTAGGAAATTTTTTTGATTTTCAATTATCAGGTAAAGTAGTTTTATTTTATGGAAAAACAAAGTTAACAGCGGATACTATTAATTTTAATTTAAAAAAAAAACTACTTCGAGCTATCAACAATGTTGTTTTATTTTTTGATAAAATCAAATTAACAACTAATATGTTGGAATATAATTTGATATCAAATCAAATTTTTTATAAAAAAAATAGCATTATCCATTATGGAGATTATACCATATGTAGTAAAGAAGGTTTTTTTTACATCAATAAAAGAAAAATAGAGTTAAAACATGAAATAAAATTGATTGGAAAAAATTATACTGTATATGCCAATACGTTAGTATATCTATTTAAACAAGATCAAATCTATTTTCATGATCCCGCTATTATAGTACAAAATACAAATTTTGATAATTTTATTTATACTAAAAAAGCAGTGTTTTCATTTCGAAAAAAAATATTCTTATTTGAGAATTATGTAAGCATTCATTATAATGGTAAAATTATAAGAGGAGAATATTTATTTTTTGATCAAAATAAAAAATGTGGGTTTATGAGAAATATTTTTTTAGAAAATACAAAAAAAAAATATTTTTTGATAAGTAGTGGATATGGAAAGTTTGATCTTCATTCTGGTTCTTTAATCTTAAAACAAAATCCAAAAATTATAAACACATCAAAAAATAATTTGGTTTTTATTTATTCAAATATTTTGAAAATAAATCTAAAAAAAAATGACACATATTCAATTCAAGCTTTTTCTATTAAAAGCTTTTTTCTGAATGAAACTGAAAACATTCAAGGAACATGTAATTTTTTTCATTATGAATCTTCAAATGGTGATATGAAATTTTATGGAAATCCAATATTATGGTTTCATAATCAAAAAATCACTGGAAAAACAATATATATTCAAAATGATGAAACAAATGATTCTATAATCAAGAACATAAAAATTATAAAGAATGCTTCTTACATAGAAAAAATCAATTCCGAAGAATTTAATCAGATAGAAGGAGATATCATCACTGGATTTTTTAATAAAAAAAATTCTTTAGAAAAAATGATAATTCAAGGAAATATTAATAGCATTTTTTTTCTTTATTCTAATAAAGAAAAAAAAATAATTAATAAATCATCTTGTGAATTTTTATCAATTTACTTGGATAAATCACAAAAAATTAGAAAAATTTTTTGTGAAAAAAAAGCACGTTCAGAGTTGATTCCAATCGATCAAAAAACACCTAAAAAATTTCTTTATCTATCTAAATTTGATTGGAAAGAAAAAGATAAACCAAAAAACAATCAAAAACTTCTTATCCATAAAGAAATAGAAAAGTATAAAAAAGAAAGTTTGTTAGAAAAAGAAACAATCAAAAGTATGGTAAAGAAATAATTAGAAAAAGATTTTTTATGAAAAAAAAAAAATTAGAAAAAGATTTTTTTCAATATCAAACTCAAATCAATCCGGATCCTATGAATATTATGGTGAATCATGCTGAAGGAAGTTATATTTATGGAACAGATGGAAAAAAATATTTAGATTTTGTAGCAGGTATTTCCGTAAATGTATTAGGACATGGAAATCCAAAAATTAAAGAAGCTATAAAAAAACAAGTAGATCAATACTTGCACACTATGGTATATGGAGAATTTATACAAAATCCTTGTGTAAGTTTATGTAAAAAAATATCAGAAAATATTCCATATCCACTTACTACTACTTATTTGGTAAATTCCGGAACAGAAGCAGTAGAAGGCGCTTTAAAATTAGCTAAGTGTTATACGGGAAGGAAAGAAATTATTTCTTGTAAGTATTCTTATCATGGAAGTACACATGGCTCTATGAGTGTTATGGGATATGAAGATTATAAAAAATCTTTTATACCTCTGTTACCTTTAATAAAGTTTATTACATTTAATCATATAGAAGAATTAATGGATTCTATTACAGAAAAAACTGCTTGTGTAATTTTAGAAACTATTCAATGTTCTTCTGGAATTATATTACCTAACAATTCTTTTTTAAAAGAAGTAAGAAAACAATGCCATAAAAAAAAAGCATTGATGATACTTGACGAAATCCAAACCGGATTTGGAAGAACAGGAAAACTTTTTGCATTTGAACATTATGAAATTGTTCCTGACATTTTAATAATAGGAAAAGGAATGGGAGGTGGAATGCCTATCAGTGGTTTTGTATCATCCAAAAAAATTATGAAAACTTTTAGGAATATTGTTCCTTTAGGACATTTAACTACTTTTGGAGGAAATCCCGTTTCTGCTTCTGCTTCTTTAGCTACTTTGAATCAAATTATCAATTCAGATATCATAGAACAAGTGCCAGTAAAAGAAAAATGGATTCGGGAATATTTGGTTCATAATGAAATCAAAAACATTCATGGAAAAGGTCTTTTTCTTTCTTTAGAATTAAAAAATAAAGATAAAGTGGAAAAAGTTTTAAAAACTTGTATCAAAAAAGGATTAATATTATTTCGTTTTTTATTTCATAACAATTACATACGTATATCTCCTCCATTAACTATCACAAAACAAGAAATCCAAAAAGGATGTTCTATTATTATTGAAAGTTTAAATAAACTTTAAAAAAATAATCAAATTGAGATTTTTTATTGAATTAGCTTATAATGGAAAACATTTTTTTGGATGGCAAACTCAAAAAAAAGTAAGTACAGTGGAAGAAAAATTAGAATATTGTTTATCAAAACTATTGAAAACATCTATAAATGTTGTGGGTGCTAGTAGAACGGATAAAGGAGTACATGCTAAACAAATGTTTGCTCATTTTGATTTCGAAAAAAAAATTAAAAATAATATCGTAGATAGATTAAATGTTTTTTTACCTGAATCTATTAAAGTTTTCAATATTTTTCCAGTAAAAAAAAATATTCATGCCAGATTTAATGCTATAAAACGAACATATAAATATTATTTAACACAAGAAAAAAATCCATTTAATCAAGATTTCTCTTGGTACTGTTTTTATCATCCATTAAATATTCAAAAAATGAATATAGCCTCAAAAAGACTTATGAAATATAAAGATTTTAGTTCCTTTTGCAAAAAAAAAACTAATAACAATGAAAATAATGTATGTAAAATTTATCACGCTGATTGGTCTTCTGAAAAGAAAAATGTTTTATGTTTTACTATTGAAGCTAATCGATTTTTAAGATCGATGGTTAGGGCTATTATAGGGACACTTATTGATGTGGGAAGAAATAAAATTAGTATCAATGAATTTATAAAAATTATAGAATTGAAAAATTCTAATTTTTGCAAAATTATAGTTCCTGCATGTGGTTTATTTCTGACTCGGATTCTCTATCCAAAAGATATTTTTTTATGAACAAAAATTTGAATCAAAAAAAATCTTCCTTAAAACAGTTGATTATAATTGCTTTAAATTACAGACTTACATTAATATCAACAATTCTTATTTCTATATTAATTTCCTTTATTTCTGCTTATCGTCCTAAATTAATACAAAAAGCTATAGATATTCATATTCTTTATAAAGATTTTTCAGGACTGAAAAATGTACTGATGTTAATAATTATGCTTCTTTTTTTAGAAAGTATATTTCATTTTATTTTATTGTATCTATCTAATGTGTTAGCTCAAAATGTAATTAAAAAAATTAGAATTCTTTTATTTGAAAAATTATTACACTTTAAAAATTCTTTTTTTAACAGAACTCCAATAGGAAAATTGGTATCTTATTCTGTATCAGATATAGAAACCATAGCCGTAATATTTAATGATGGAATTTTACTTGTTGCTGGAGATGTTTTAAGAATTATAATGATTATTATTATGATGTATACAGTTCATCAAAAATTATCTTTTATAGTTTCTTTAACTATTCCTTTTATGTATGTCATTACTCGTTTTTTCCAAAAAACGTTAAAAAAAACGTTTCAAAAAGAACGCATTCAAACTTCACGTTTGAATAGTTTTTTACAAGAAAAAATTATAGGGATGTCTATTATTCAACTTTTTCATAAAGAAAAAGAGGAATACTTGAAATTCAAGTCTATTAATCGTAAATTAATGAATGCTCATTTGAAAACCATTTTTTATTTTTCTATTTTTTTTCCTATAGTAGAAATAATTTCTGCAATTACAATAAGTATTATCATATTTTATGGAGGATTTCATGCTATTGAAGAAATAGGAAATGTAAAACCAGGACAAATTATTGCGTTTATTTTTTTTATTTATCTTCTTTTCCGTCCTATGCGACAAATAGCTGATAGATTCAATATCATCCAAAGAGGAATAGCTGGAATAGAACGTATATTTTCTATATTAAATTCTAAAGAATTTATTTCTCCTAATAGAGGAAAATTACGTTTTAAAAAATTAAAGGGACATATTGTATTTAAGAATGTTCATTTTTCTTATATAGATAATGAAATGGTATTAAATGGAATTTCTTTTGAAATTCAACCAGGGGAAAAAGTTGCTATAGTAGGAGCTACCGGTTCTGGAAAATCTACGATTACTTATTTAATTTCTAGATTATATGATATAAAAAAAGGTAATATTTGGATCGATGGATCTTTTATTCAAGATATAGAGTTAAAAAATTTAAGATCCCATATTAGAGTAGTGACACAAGATACTTTTTTGTTTAATGATTCAATTATTAATAATATCACTTTAGGAGATCCGTCTATTAGCATTGGTAAAATAGAAGACATGGCAAAAAAAATAGGAATCCATAATTTTATTACATCTTTGCCTGATGGATATAAATCCATAGTAAAAGAAAGAGGAAATTCACTCTCTATTGGGGAAAAACAATTGATTTCTTTTTTAAGAGTTCAAATGCATCCTTATTCCGTACTAATATTAGATGAAGCGACTGCATCATTAAATAAAGAATTAGAAAAAATGATTTATCAAGCTACAGATCTTTTAACAAAACATAAAACTTCTATTATCATTACTCACCGTATTTCTACATTAGAAAATTCTAATAAAATATTTGTTTTAGATAAAGGATCTCTTGTAGAAGAAGGAAGTCATCAAAGATTAATTCGATTGAATGGATATTATGCTGGATTATATTCTAATAAAGAATCTTTTAAATAACTAACAAAACAATTTAACAATTAATTTTTACGTAAAAAGTATTTTTTAAAATTTTATTAGCCCAATTTTTTATTTTTTCTTTGTTTTTGATGTTTCTTACAAAATTTTTTAAAAAATTGTAATTTTCTTCAAAAGAAAGGGGTTTAGATGGTATCTCATCCAATAATTTTACGATAACAAAGGCTTCTTTTCCATTTATGATTTCCTTATGAGGATTAGTGATTTCTCCTTTTTTAAAAATAAGAAATGCTTTTTTCGTATTTTTAGAAAGTTGGTTTTCCTCCATCCAAATTGAATCCTGTATTATTACATCAACAATTTTATTTTGATTCAGTAATTTTGGAATTTTATCTAAATTCATTTTTTGATGAATCATGCGTTTTCTAAAGGATTCTGAAAATAGTTTTGTTTTGTATAATTCGTTTTTTGAATATTTAGGTTTGATTAAAATATGTCTAAAATCAATATCATTTTTTCTTTTTTGTTCCAATTTTATAATATGAAAACCTAAATCTGTTTCAAACGGTTTAGATATTTCTCCTTCTTTTAAAGAAAGAACTAAATGTACAAATTCTGGTGAAAGATTATTTATTTTCACATCCTGAATAAGCCCCCCTTTCAATGCTGAAGAATTATCTTCAGAAAATAAAATAGCTTTAGTGGAAAAATCAATATCAGAATGGATTTCTTTTTTGATTTGATTTAAAAAATCAATTATTTTTTTTTTGTTAATATTGCTTAATTTAGGATAAAATATAATATAAGAAACACATATCTTTTTGGGAAAAAAAGGGATTTGATTCTGTTTTTGATTCAAAAAATGCTTGACTTCTTTTGGAGTAACTTCCACATCATCCGTTATTTGATCGTAAAATTTTTCTATATATTTTTGGTTTTTAATTTTTTCCGTCAATTCTTTCAAGAATTCTTTATTTTGAAGTTGCATTAAAAATTCTTCCTGGTTTTTATTTTTTTTTTTCATTTCTGATAAAAATTCTTGAATTCTTAATTCTAATTCTTGATCACTGATTTTTATATTTTTATCTTTTTTTGCATAATACAGCATTAATTTTTGAGTGAGAATATTATTGATAACATCCGTGTTACAAAATGATTTGTTTTCATTACGATTTTTAATCTCAGAATCTAAAATGATATCATTTCCTACCACTACAGAAATTCCACTTAGTTTTTCTAAACCGGAAGAATATGAAAAACAGTTATGGAAAACACAGAATAAAAAAAGTACAATGAAAAAAAATTTTCTATTTAAATTCTTCATATTATATAGAAATTAATAATATTATAAATATATAATATATTCATATTTTATTTAATAAAAAAAATTTTTTTAAAATTTATTTATGACTTTAGAAGCTAATAATATATATAAAAAATATAAAAATAAATATGTTGTGAACAATGTTTCAATTCAATTGAATAAAGGAGAAATAGTTGGATTGATAGGGCCTAATGGTGCAGGAAAAACAACTTCCTTTTATATGATTGTAGGATTAATTAAACCTGATAAAGGAAAAATAATCCTTCTTAATCAAGACATTACATTATATCCAATGTATCAGCGTACAAAAATAGGAATGGGATATCTAGCTCAAGAATCATCTATATTTAGAAAATTATCTGTAGAAGATAACATTTTGTGCATATTAGAAATGCAAAAAATATCCAATCAAGAAAAAAAAAGAAGAACAG
The DNA here is from genome assembly GCF_014251755.1 of Blattabacterium cuenoti. Classification (NCBI taxonomy): domain Bacteria; kingdom Pseudomonadati; phylum Bacteroidota; class Flavobacteriia; order Flavobacteriales; family Blattabacteriaceae; genus Blattabacterium; species Blattabacterium cuenoti. The sequence continues at coordinate 26,891 of NZ_CP059200.1, forward strand.
AAAGACTGATTGAAGAATTAGGATTGCAAAAAATACGGAATCATCGGGGAGATCTGATTTCTGGAGGAGAACGAAAAAGAACAGAAATCGCTAGGTGTTTAGCTATAAATCCTAAATTTATTCTTTTAGATGAACCGTTTTCTGGAATTGATCCAATTACTATAGAAGAATTACAAAAAATAATTTTTTTTCTAAAAAAAAAAAATATAGGTATATTAATTACAGATCATAATATACAAGAAATTGTTACAATAGCAGATCGTATTTATTTAATGTTTAATGGAAAAATCATAAGATGTGGATCTACCGTAGAAATTATACGAGATCCTTTAATAAGGAAAATTTATTTAGGAAGTAAAATCATAAATTTAAAAAAAAATGAATCATAAATTTAATGGTCCAGAAATAGGATTATTTTTGAATGGAGAAAAACCTCCTTTTTTAGAAAAAAAATTCTCTTTTTATGAAAAAATATTTGCCGTAGATGGAGCATTTTATTATTTAAATGAATTTGGAATTTCAGTTGATTATATTATTGGTGATATTGATTCTATTTTAAAAAAGGATATTCCTTTAACAACTCATTTATTAAAAATTGATGATCAAAGGTATACTGATTTTGATAAAGCTTTAAATATTATTTATAATTTAGGATTTATAAACATAAATGTTTGGGGCGCAAGTGGAATGGAACAAGACCACTTTTTAGGAAATTTATCTACAGCTCTAAAATATAAAAATAAAAAAAAATTATCTATTTTATTTCATGATCAATATCATTTTTATTTTTTTTCTGATAAAAGAATTTCTTTTCATCAGAAAAAAAATAAAAAAGTGTCTTTATTTCCATTTCCTATAGTAAAAGGATTATCTACTAATGGACTCAAATATTCCATAAAAAAAGGTTTATTAAAAATAGGAGACACGATAGGAATCAGAAACGAAAATTATCAACAAAAAATAGAAATAAATTACAAAAAAGGAGAATTATTAATATTTATAGAAAAATAAAATTTTAATATGATATATCCAATTTTTTAAGTCTATTGATCATACTTTTTACATGATTGGCAGATTTATTCAAAAGATTTATTTCTTTTTTATTTAATTTCAGTTCTACGATTTTTTCCACTCCATATTTTCCTAAAACAACTGGAACGCCTAAATATATATCTTTCAAACCATATTCTCCTTTTAAAAAAACAGAACATGAAAAAATACGCTTAGAATCTTTTAAAATTGCTTCCACTATTTTTACAACAGATGCACTAGGAGCCATCCAAGCAGATGTTCCTAACAAATTTACAATTTGTTCTCCTCCTTTTTTAGTTTTTTCAATAATTTCGTCATTTTCTTCTTCTGATAAAAATTCTTTGATAGGAATTCCTGATATAGATGTATATCTATATAAAGGAACCATCGTATCCCCATGTCCTCCTAATAATAAAGATTGTATATCAATAGGGGATATGTTTAGTTTTTTAGATAAAAAAAAACGATATCTAGCAGAATCTAATATGCCAGCCATACCAATTATACGAGAAGAATCTACCTTTGCTGTCATATAACTTACATATGACATCACATCCAATGGATTAGATACAATAATAAATTTAGATTTTGGAGAAAAAAGAATAGATTTTTTAGTTACAGTACGAATGATTTCTGAATTAGTCTTAATAAGATCATCTCTACTCATTCCAGGTTTTCTAGGTTTTCCACAAGTAATAATGATGATTTCAGAATTTTTTGATTGAGAATAGTCTTTAGTTATTCCAATCACTTCAGTATTTGATTCTATCATAGAGAGCATTTGAGATATGTCCAAACTCTTTCCTTCTGAAAATTTTTCTCTAATATCTAACAAAACAATTTTTTGGACAAAATTCCTTTGAGCTAATAAACTAGCACAAGTAGCTCCCACATTTCCTGCTCCAATAATAGTTATTTTCATTTTTATTTTATTATGATGTATGGTGTAATATAATTGTTTTGTTAATGACTATCTAACTATCTATTTTATTTATTTAACTAAATTTGCAATATATAAAGATAAATACAATTTCTATTTTTATGAAAGAGGATGACGTTAGAAAAAAAAATTTTTATCATAGACATATAGGTCCGTCTTGTAATGAAATTAATAATATGTTAAAAGAATTACAATATTCTTCTATTAATAATTTTGTAAATCAAACTGTTCCCAAACAAATCCGTTTTAAAAAAAAATTAAATCTTCCTAATTCTATTTCTGAATATCAATATTTAAATCACATTTATAGAATAAGTAAAAAAAATAAAACATATCGTTCTTATATAGGATTAGGGTATAAAAATACTATAACTCCAAGTGTTATTCAAAGAAATATTTTAGAAAATCCGAGTTGGTATACTCCATATACTCCTTATCAATCAGAAATATCTCAAGGACGTTTAGAAGCCTTAATCAATTTTCAAACCATGATTTCAGATTTAACCGGAATGAAAATCAGTAATGCTTCTATGTTAGATGAATCTACAGCTGCAGCTGATGCTATGTTTATGATTTATAAAGAAAAAATAAAAAAAAGAAAAATAGATAATAATTATCATTTTTTTATTTCGGATGAAATCCTTCCACAAACTTTTGCTGTTTTAAAAACCAGATGTTTTGGATTAGGGATCCATATTATAAAGGATTCTCATAAACATTTAAAAAAAAAATATAATAATAAAAAAATATTCGGATTAATAATCTCTTATCCATCTAGTTTAGGAGAAATATATGACTATACTGAAACAATTCAATATGCAAAATGTCATAATATATCAGTAATAGTTGCTACAGATCTTTTGTCTTTATCTTTGTTAAAACCTCCTGGAGAATGGGGTGCGGATGTAGTTATAGGATCCAGTCAGTCTTTTGGAATTCCTATGGGATATGGAGGGCCTCATGCTGCTTTTTTTTCTACTCATGAACAATATAAACGTTTTCTTCCAGGAAGAATTATAGGAATATCTGTAGATCGAAAAAATAAAAAAGCTTTTCGTATGGCTTTACAAACAAGAGAACAACATATTAAAAGAGAAAAAGCTACTTCTAACATTTGTACAGCACAAGTGCTTCCTGCTGTAATGGCTTCTATGTATGCTTTATATCACGGAAAAAAAGGTTTAATAGAAATAGCAAAATGTATTCATGAATATGCTAAAAAATTAGAATTTTTATTGATTAATAATATCAATAATCATCTTTTTCAAGTAAATACTTTTTACTTTGATACTCTTAGAATTAAAACAGATTTTATAAGTAAAATAAAAAAAGTGTCAGAACGTAAAAAAACTAATTTTAGATATGTTAATAAAAATCATTTAACTATTACTTTAGATGAAACTACTTGTCAAGAAGATATAAATCATATTCTATCAATTTTTTACGAAGCATATGATCAAAATAAAAAAACATATAAAAAAATAAAATATCATACAAATATTCGTGATAAATATAGATTTCCTAGTTTTTTAGAAAGAACTTCTAATTTTTTAGAACATAAAGTATTTCATAAATATCATTCAGAAAACGAGCTCATACGTTATATAAAAAGATTAGAAAAAAAAGATATCTCCTTAATTCATTCTATGATTCCACTTGGATCATGTACTATGAAATTAAATGCTTCTTCTGAATTGTTTTCTTTAAGTCAACATGAATGGAAAAATGTACATCCTTTTGTTCCTGAAAAACAAGCAATGGGGTATCATTTTGTTATTCGAAAATTAAAAAAATATTTAAAAGAAATTACTGGATTTTCTGGAGTTTCTTTACAACCCAATTCAGGGGCTCAAGGAGAATACGCTGGACTCATGGTTATAAAACATTATCATCATTCATTACAAGAACATAAAAGAAATATAGCTTTAATTCCTTCTTCTTCTCATGGAACGAATCCTGCATCAGCAAATATGGCAGGAATGAAAGTTATATTAATAGATACAACCAGTAATGGTTCTATAAACCAAAATGATTTATTAAAGAAAGTCAAAGAAAATAAAGATTTATTATCTGTATTAATGATCACTTATCCTTCCACTTATGGTATATATGAAAAAAATATTCAGGAAATTATAAATATAATTCATGAAAATGGAGGACAAGTTTATATGGATGGGGCCAATATGAATGCTCAAGTAGGATTAATTAAACCCGCATATTTAGGTGTAGATGTTTGTCATCTTAATCTTCATAAAACTTTTGCAATTCCTCATGGAGGAGGAGGTCCTGGAATGGGGCCTATTTGTGTTGCTTCACATTTAAAACCTTTTTTACCCAATCATCCTTTTCAAAAGGAAAATAAAAAAGACGAAAAAATATTAACTATTTCCTCTTCTCCATATGGTTCTTCTTTAATTTTAACAATTTCTTATGCTTATATTCGTTTATTGGGACCATATGGGCTTAGAAAATGTACAGAAATATCTGTGTTAAATGCAAATTACATCAAAAAAAAGTTGATGAAATTTTATAACATATTATATGTGGGAGAAAATAATACTGTGGCACATGAGTTAATTATAGATTGTCGAATTTTTAAATCTACGAATATAGGAGTTATAGATATAGCTAAAAGAATGATGGATTATGGATATCATGCTCCCACTATATCCTTTCCTGTAGAAGGATGTATGATGATAGAACCTACAGAAAGTGAATCTAAAGAAGAATTAGATCGTTTTATTGAAACTCTTATCAGTATAAGACAAGAAATTAAGGAAATTGAGGATGAAAAATTTTCAAAAGAAAATAATGTATTAAAAAATGCTCCACATAGTATAGATATTTTGACTCAAAATGAATGGAAATATCCTTATAGTAGAGAAAAAGCCGCTTATCCTTTATATTGGATTAAAGAAAGAAAATTCTGGCCATCAGTCAATCGTGTTGATGATGGATATGGAGATAGAAATTTAATATGTACATGTATATAGTTATTGATTTATTATGAAAATGTTTTAAACTTTGAATATGGAGTAATGTGAATAGAATCAAATAGTTTTCTTTCATATTTTAATAATCCTGTTATCGCTATCATGGCTCCATTATCTGTAGTGTATTCTTTTTTTGGTATAAAAATTTCTAATTTTTTGTCTTTTTTTGAAAAAGACAGAAATAATCTTCTGATTTCATGATTCGAAGATACTCCTCCTGATAAAACTATTCTGAAAATACCAGTTTGTGAAATAGCTTTTTCTACTTTTTCTAAAAGTATTTCTGCTATACTATTTTGTATGGAAGCACAAATATCAGATAAATTTTGTTTTACAAATAATGTATTTTTATTTAATTCTTTTTTTATAAATTGTGATACATCACTTTTGAATCCACTAAAACTGAAGTCTAGTCCACTTACTATAGGTTTTGAAAAAAGAAATTTTTTTTTATTTCCATTTTTAGAAAAACATTCTATCATAGGTCCACCAGGATAATAGAAACCCAACATTCTAGCTATTTTATCTAAAGATTCTCCTACAGAATCATCTAAAGTAGATCCTAATATTTCCATTTTAAAAAAATCATTTACTTTTATAATTTGAGTATGTCCTCCACTCATTACCAAACCTAAAAATGGAAATCTTGGATAAGAATTGTTAATATTCGCATTTTGTATAAAATGAGATAGAATATGAGCTTGTACATGATTTACAGTTAATAATGGTATTTCTAAACCCATGGAAAATGATTTTGCAAAAGAAGCTCCTACTAATAAAGGACCAATTAATCCGGGACCTAAAGTAAAAGATACAGCATCAATTTCATCTCTATGAATTTTTGCTGAAAAAATAGCTTTTTGAACTGCTTTTGTGATATTTTTATCATGTAATCTTGAAGCTAATTCAGGAACTACTCCTCCATATTTACTATGAATTTTTTGATGAATTATAATATTAGACAATACTTTTCGATTTTGAATGATCGAAACACCTGTATCATCACAAGATGATTCTATCCCAATAATTATTGTTTTTTTTTTCATAAAAAAATAACGATATCTTTGAAAATGAATAATATTTTTTTTTATCAATTTCAAAAAAAAAGAATCCTTATTTTACTTTTTTTATTAGGATTCTTTTTTTTTTCTATTTATCATAAACAGAAAATAAAAGAAAAAGTTTCTACATTTTTTTTGAAAATTTTTTTGAAAAAAGTAAGAAATCATTGGAATGAAAATATTACTATCAAACATGTATCTATTAATTTGTTAGAAAAAGAACTTATTTTGAAAGATCTAAAAATTTCAGATCATCATCGTTTTTCTTTTATTCATCTATCTAAATGTAAAATATCCATTGATAATTTATTTTATTTTATTTTTGTAAATTCAGAACATTTAAAAATAAGAAATATTTTCATTGAAAATTCTTCTTTTTTTATCAAAAAATATTTTAAAGAAAAAGAAAACAATATTCTTTTTTTTATAAAATATTTTTTGATTCATAAAAGATTAAAGAATTTTCATATTAATTTTATTACCTGTTCTAAATTAATCATCAATAAATCTTATTTAGAATATCAGAATACAAGTTTGAATAAAAAAAAATTTCAACATTTTTTTTCAAGTTATATAACTAATATTCGAATTGATAATAAAAAAATAAAAGCTTCTATTTTTTCTTTTCAATCTAAAAAAGGATTCATCAAAAAAAATAAATTTCCTTTTATAAAACATTTATCTTGTGATTTAATATATGATTATTCATCTTCAAAACTGAAAGGAAAAAATGTGTTTTTAAAAACACCTAGTAGTTCTTTAAAAGGTCATTTTATTTTTTTTCAAGATAAAAAAAGTAAAAATGTTTTTCCAAAAAAAAACATACAATGCAAAATTTTAGAAGGATCAGAATTAGGTTCAGATCTCGGAGTTTTGTTTTATAACAAATGGAACTCTTGTTCGAAAATATTTATTCGAGGTTCTATTCATGGAAAATTTAATCATGAAAAAAAAATATTCGTTCTTTACAACATTTCTATAACAGATTCAAAAAAAAACAAATTATTCGCAAATCAAATTCATATTTTTTATGATGTAAAAAAGAAATGGAAAGAAATAAAGTTTTTTAAAACTTTGTTTTTTTTTCATCCTTATGATATGAAAAAAACAATTCTATATAATTTGGGTTCCAAATTCCAATTTCCTAGACTGTTCTTTAATTTTAAACAACCTATTATTTATAAAGGAGATTTCCTATTATCCTCATTCAAAAATAAAAAAAGTTTCAAAATAAAAGGAATTGTTCAAAATCGTTTTTTCGTAGTTAAAATATCTACTAACATTTATTTGTTGAATCAACAATATACAGGTAAAATTTTTATAGAAAAAAAATATCTTTTTTTAAAGACAAAGAATCATATCTATTTTTTACTAGAAAAAAAAATACCAATGATCAATACATTATCAAACTTATGTATTCTGAATTTTAAAAAAAATTTTTATAATGTTTTTATAACTCTACTGTTTTCTTATTCAGAATATAAAATACATTTTACAGGAAAAAATTTTGAACATCTTCAAAGAATATATGTTAATATATATAATAAAAACAAAATTAATAGAAAGATTAAAATAAAATTTATCAATAATAATAAAAATCAGTCTTTTCAAAAAATCAGGATAAACATGCATGATATGATTATAGGTCATATTTATGGATGTATAAAATGGAAAAATTTATTCAAAATTTCTTGTTTAAAAAATCCATATAATAAAAAAGAAACCCAATATGTGAAATTTCATTTTTTGATTAAAAAATCTTTTTTTGATTT
>NZ_CP059200.1:34698-38451 GCF_014251755.1 Blattabacterium cuenoti
AAACCAAAAAGAAACAAGAATATATTTTCTGATATTCAAATTTCAGGAGAAAAAAAAGATAATACATTAAAAATGATTTTTTATACAAAATCCATACAATTAAATAATATTTTTATTGATCGATTATTTGTAATGATAGATTCTTCTTTGAAAGAAAAAATAAAGATCCATGTAGAAAAAATCATTTTCAAAAATTGTTTTTCAAAAAAAATAAATATGTCTATTTTCGATTATACAAATTTTTTGATAATAAAATCGAAGTTTTTTTTCAAATTAAAAAAACAAGAATACAAGGAACAAATACTGAATTTTTTTTGCAAGAAAGAAGGATACTTCCTAACATGTAATCCTTTTCTTTCTAAATTAAATATAAATGGAAACAATTGGATGATTGATGATAATTATCCTAATTTAGGAATCATTAAAATTGATTTTATCCATCAAAAATATATTATTAATAATATTATTTTTTTCTATGAAAAACAGAAAATTATTGTTAATGCAAATTGTATTAAAAATAAACAAAAAATGTTTCAATTGTATCTAAAAAATGTACCATTAAAAAAAATCATTTTTAATAAAAATATAGATGGATTGATAAATGGTTTTTTTTGTTATAAAAATGTTTATAATCAAATTGAACCTAATATCAATATAATTCTTAAAAATTTTTCAATTGGAAAGAAAATTTTAGGAAATTTTTCCATTTTTTCTTTGAAAAAAAACAAAAAATATTATGAGATTAATGGAATTCTTAGAAAGAATTCTTATGATTTTTTGAAAATATTTGGAAATATTAAAAATGAATCACAAAATAAAACCCAACTTAATTTGGATCTCATCATTCAAAACATGAAAATAAATAATTTTTCTTTCTTTTGGAAAAAAATGAATACTGAAGTCAGAGGGACTCTAACAGGAAAAATTCAAATTTTTGGTCATTTGAATGATCCTCATTATTTTGGAAAATTAGAAATTCAAAAATTTGGAATCAAAATCAATTCTGCAAAGACAAATTATGAAATCATAAATCCTGCATATATCAATATTTCTTCTGAGTTTTGCACTTTATCCACTTCTTATTTTGTGGATACTAAATATAATACAACAGGATATATTAATGGTTTTTTTTCACACAAAAACCTTATTCAATGGAATCTAATAAAATTATCTATCAATACAAAAAATTTGCTTGTTTTAGATTCGGATGAAAAACAAAACAATTTTTTATTTGGAAAAATTTTTACTCATGGAAAAATTCAAATAACAAAAAGAAAAAATCATACTCTGATTTCCATGAACAATGGAAAAATTTTGAATTCTTCTCATTTATACATTAACCCTAAAATATTAAAATGTCATAAAGAAAATGTATCCCAAAAAAAATTAAATGATGGAGAAAAAAAAGAAAAAGAAGAAGATGAATTATTACTAATAAATGTAAATACTATTATAAATAAAAATACAAAAGTATCAATATTCTTAGATAAAAATCATTTTATTGAATTTAGAGGAAAAGGTTTTCTTTTAATAGAAAAAACATTCAAAACAAATGTACAAACTAGTGGTAGATTTTTTGTAAAAGATGTATTTTATCATTTTTATAAAAATGATAAAATACCAATCAAGTTAGAAAAAACATTCAAAATAAAAACGGGAGGATCTATTACTTGGAAAAATGACTTTTATCAATCAAATATTAATCTCATTGTTTATGAGACTAAATACGTATACAATATTATTGAATATATAGAAAATTCTTTCATTGAAAATTCAAAAAATCAGAAAAATATAATATTTACAGAATTAAGAATTCATATTTCCGGTAAAATACAAAAACCTAATATTAGTATGGAAATTCTTTTTCCTGATAGTCAAAAAAGTATACAAAAAAAATTATCAGAAAAATTCAATTCTTTTGAAGAAAAAACAATGCAATTTGCATCTATTCTAATATTTGGAAAATTTTTCATCAAAAAAAATTTTTTCTATTTTTCTATAGATGAAATGATTTTGAATAAATTAAAAAATATATTATATAATAATTTAAATTTCATCAATTATTAATCAATTTATAAATAATCATTATATTTTTTTGAAATCTTCAAAATCATGGGGTACATAATTTTTTTGAATTAAAAAATGATTATAGCTTATTTTTAATAAAACAATAAAAAAAATGCACGATATATTAATTGATTTTATTTTTTTCATGAAAAATCAATAAATATAAAATTTTTATCTTATTTCAGAAAATTATATGTAATTGACTGCAAATAAATTATGAAATTGATTTTATCATACAAATAAAAACTATAAAATATCTTGAAAAACAAGAATCTATTTCTTCAAAATAAAGTTTTGTATCTTGGTATTTTAATACCTTTATTCAAAAAAAATTAAGAAAAAATAAAAATATAAAACAATGATTCTAAGATATAATACAGACGAAATCGACAATACTATTGTTAGAAAATTAAACATAAATGCTAGAACTCCCTACACTGAAATCAGTAAACAAATCAGTCAAGAAATCAAATCATTATCTGTTGGAACAGTTCATGTTAGAGTAAAAAAATTAGAAGATGCAGGAATTATAAAGGGGAGTACTTTAATTATCGGATATGAATCATTAGGATTTCATTTAATAGCTTTCGTCGGAATTTTATCGGATTCTCGTGAATCTCAATTAGTAAAAGAAGAATTAAAAAAAATACCCAATATAGTCCAACTCTATATTACTTCAGGAAAATACAATCTATTTTGTAGAATTATTGCTAGAGATCCTTCAGATGCAAGAGATGTAATTTCTAAAATAGGAGAAATCAAAGGAGTACTCAGAACAGAATCTACTATTTGTCTAGAAGAAAGTATTAATGATGAAAATAGATTATTATCTAATATTTTACAAAAACACAAAACATCTTATAAAAAAAAACATACATTATAAATAATATAATTGAAAATGTTTATTATCTATCATTTCAATATGAATTTTTTTCTTTAAAAAAGAAAAAAATTTCTCCTCCCGAAAAAATGGCTTAAGTTCCAATTTTTTTAGGTAATGACTAACTTCTTTAAATTTTATAATAAAAATATTGCATATAAAATTTTAGTTTTAATTATTGCAATTTTATTATTGACATTTTTTTTCCCAAAAAAAGAGATCATGAAATATGAATTTTTAGAAGGAAAAATTTGGTCTTACGAAAATTTATTTTCTCCATTTAATTTTTTAGTTACAAAAAATAGTCAAGATATAGATTGTGAAATTCAAAAATTGAAAAAAAATCAAGAGATATTCTGTATTAAAAATGAAAAAACAGTAAAAAATATAAAAAAAAAGTTAAAAAAAATTTCAATTCTACGAAAGAACAAACATTACAATCAAATTGTTCATAGTATAATCAATACTATATATAAATATGGATATCTGGAAAATTATGATAATTTCACAAAACAAAATAAAAATTACATAATTTTTTTGAAAAAGGATAAAAGTTGGATCCCCATTTTATATCAAAAAATTATCACATATGACAAGATCAATGATCTTATTGAAAAGAATTTTAGGAAAAAAAGTGATCGTATAAGAATTTTAAAAAAAATTTTAAGAAAAATTATTGTACCTAATTTATTTTATAGCCAATATTATACAGATTTTTTTTTGAAAAAAAAAATTCAATCTATCAAAAAAATTAAATATTCCTTTACAAAAGGAGATAATATTATTAGTAATAATGAGATTATAAG
>NZ_CP059200.1:38665-40225 GCF_014251755.1 Blattabacterium cuenoti
ATATTACTAATATCATTAATAACCATTATGATTTTAAAATATAATTCTAAAATATTATATATAATTCCCTTTTGTATCCTTCCTATAAGTATACGTGCTTTTTTCAATTTAAATTTGAGTATTTTCATTCATTTAATAACAATTTTATTATTGTCTTTAATTACACCAAATAGTTTTGAATTTATTTTTCTACAAATGATTGCAGGTTTTTTAGTTATGTTGACAAAAAAAAATATTTCCAAAATGGAAAATCTTTTTATTGCTGCAGCAAAAATTACCATCACTTATATTATTACTTTTAGTTTACTCACTTTAATCCGTGAAGGATCTTTAGAACAAATTTCTTTGTATACTTTTTATTTATTTTTTTTTAGTGGAATTTTAACAACTTTATTTGTTCATCCATTAATATTTTTTTTTGAAAAATTATTGAATCTAACTTCAGATATCTCTTTATTAGAACTATCTGACACCAATACTCCTATATTAAGATTATTATCCCAAAAAGCCCCAGGAACTTTACAACATGTTTTAACAGTCGCAAACATAGCAGAAGAATCTGCTGTTGCAATTGGGGCTAATTCTCTATTAGTAAGAATAGGATCGATTTATCATGATATAGGAAAAATAAAACATTCTAAATATTTTATTGAAAATCAACAAAATATAATTAATCCTCATAAAAAATTAAGTCCAAAAAAAAGTGCAAAAATTATTTTAGAACATGTATCAATAGGAGTTAAACTAGCAAAAAAATATCATTTACCTGATTCTGTTACTGATTTTATACGTACTCATCATGGAAATAGTATTGTTTACTATTTTTATGAAAAACAAAAAAAAATATATCCAAATATAAAAGTGGATAAAAAACAATTCCAATATTCTGGTCCTAAACCATTTTCAAAAGAAACGGTTATTGTCATGATAGCTGATTCTATAGAAGCGGCTTCAAAAAGTATTAAAAATCCATCAACCAAAGATTTGGAAAATTTGGTAGAAAATATAATCGAAAAACAAAAAATAGAAAATCAATTTTCAAACGCAGATATTACTTTAAAAGAAATAGAAAAAGTAAAACAAGTTTTGAAAAAAAAATTAAGAAATATTTATCACACTAGAATCGTATAACCCTTTATTTAGAGAATAAATTATTTGATTATTTAATAGATCTATTTTAGATTTGTATTTTTTTGGAGAATTGCCGGAGTGGTTAACGGAACAGTTTGCTAAACTGTCGGTATGTAAATACTGCGTGGGTTCGAATCCCACATTCTCCGTTTGATTAATATAAAAAAACGGGGTATAGCGTAGTTTGGTTATCGCGCCTGGTTTGGGACCAGGAGATCGTAGGTTCAAATCCTGCTACCCCGATTTCTTATGTAAGAAGATCACGTAGCTCAAATGGATAGAGCAACTGCCTTCTAAGCAGTAGGTTACAGGTTCGAATCCTGTCGTGATCATTTTTTTCCTTCTAATACTTCATCGATCATCCCGTATTCTTTAGCTTCTACAGAGGTCATCCAGTAATCTCTATCTGAATCTTTTTCTATTTTTTCA
>NZ_CP059200.1:384745-517036 GCF_014251755.1 Blattabacterium cuenoti
GGTTTCAAATGTCTCAAAGCATAATTAAATAGCAATTGTGAATTAATATACAGAATGGAGAAAAAAATGGTGCACTCCTACTTCATCACGTAAATCCTTGGCAAATTTAAAGATTAAGATGTCTTTGGCAAAATGCTGATTTTTTAAAAATGCAGATAACAGAATGAGGATCTGACAACACAGTAATGGCGTGTGGCAGTTCTTAGTAGGAGGTTGGATGCGCCTAATATCGGCCGTTTCAAACAAATTCTTAAGTAATTAGACAGAAATTCAATATTATTACACTATTTTTGTGCGAAAGAGAACCTTTGTTTGTGTTTTATATTTTTTATCCATTTTCAAAAAATAAAAACCCTTCGAATAATTCAAAGGGATGATATTTCAATTAAATCCAATAAATAATTACACAAATATAAGAATTTCTTTGTTTTTCAAAAAACATGTTATATTATTATGAAAACTTTTCAAACGTTATGAAAAAAATAAAAGTCCACAATCCTATAGTAGAAATAGATGGAGATGAGATGGCGAGAATTATATGGAAATATATAAAAACATACTTTATTTTTCCCTACTTAGATATAAATATTATTTATTTTGATTTAGGAATAGAAAATAGAAATGCAACAAATGATCAAATTACTATAGATGCTGCTTATGCTATCAAAAAATATAATGTAGGAATTAAATGTGCTACAATTACACCAGATGAAGATAGAATGAAAGAATTTCATTTAAAAAAAATGTGGAAATCTCCAAATGGAACTATTAGAAATATTATTAACGGAACTGTTTTTAGAGAACCTATCATAATAAAAAACATACCTCGTTTGATTCCCAATTGGATCAATCCTATATGTATTGCTAGACATGCTTATGCTGATCAATATAAAGCTATTGATTTTATGATTAAAAAAAAAGGAAAGTTATATATTTCTTTTATTCCAGATGATAAAAAAAACCAATCAATAAAATATGAAATTCATCATTTTATGAGCCCTGGTATTGCTATGGGGATGTATAATACAGATCAGTCTATTTATGGGTTTGCTCGTTCTTGTTTTAATTATTCTGTATATAAAAAATGGCCTTTGTTTTTATCTACTAAAAATACTATTTTAAAAGCATATGATGAGAATTTTAAGAAAATATTTCAAAAAATATATGAAAATGAATTTCAATCAAAATTTGAAAACCTACATATCACTTATGAACATCGTTTGATTGATGATATGATTGCAAAAACAATTAAATCAAATGGAAAATTTATATGGGCTTGCAAAAATTATGATGGAGATGTATTATCGGATTGTATTGCCCAAGGATTTGGTTCGTTAGGAATGATGACTTCTGTTTTACTTAGTCCAGATGGAAAAACTTTAGAATCTGAAGCCATTCATGGAACTATCACTAGACATTATAGATTACATCAAAATGGAAAAGAAACATCAACCAATCCTATTGCTTCTATTTTTTCTTGGACTCGTGCTCTTAAACATCGCGCCATTTTAGATAAAAATACAGATCTAAAATCCTTTTCAGAAAATATGGAAAAAGCATGTATAGATTTTATAGAATCTGGAAAAATGACTAAAGATTTATTTCAATTATCTAAAAAAAATGAAAAAGAAAATAACTATTTGAATACCCAAACTTTTCTTAAAGAACTTAAAATATTTTTTGATAAAAAAATCAATAAAAAAGCATAAAATATATTATGTTTTGATTATTTTTTTTATAATTTCTTTTCTTCTAAATTTATCCAATAAATTATCCGTAAAATGAGAAATGAAAAAAATATTTTTTGGTTTATAAAAAATATTTTTTTCATTAAAAATGGAATTTGGAATATACAATGAAAAAGGTTTTCCTTCAATAATTAATACAACTTTTTCTCCCAAAATTTTATCTGGAATTGAGGATATAAAAAATCGTCTTTCATAAGGAATAAAAGAACTAATTTGTTTTTCTATTAATTCAGGACTAATTTTAATTCCTCCACTATTAATGACATTATCATATCTACCTATCCAAATAAATGTATTTTTAGATATCATATGAACAATATCATTTGTTTGAAAAAATGAATTCATATAACATGAAGAAAAAACCCTCAAACAATTTCTATTGTCTACACTCAAAATAACATCTTGAAATGATTTATAAAAAATGGATTTATTAGGACCATTAATTCGTTTTATAGCTATATGACCTAAAGTTTCTGTCATACCATAAGTGGCATAACAAATTGTTGAAATATTTTGCAATTTTTTTTCCAAAAAACTTGAAATGGAATATCCTCCTATTAAAATTATATTAATATTTTTCAAGTATTTTAAACTATAAAAAACTTGTATAGGAACCATTGATGTAATGTCAAAATATTCTTTAATATTTTTTAAAGGATTAGATGATGGAGGAACACAATATATTTTCCATTTAAAAATGATAGCACGTACTAAAAACATTTTAGCAGCTATAAAATCTGGAGATAAACATAACAATCCTTTAATTCCTTTTTTTTTAAGCTTTAAAAATTCTACAGTTTTTATAGCTCTTTCGTACATATGTTTTTTACGTAAAGAAATAACTTTAGAAAACCCTGTTGTTCCAGAAGTTATACCTAATATAATAGGTTTATTATCATACCAATCTCTCAAAAAAGAAAAAATGGATTCCTTCCAATCATTCTCTTTTTTTTCTTTATTTTCTTCTTTTTCTTTAGAAAAGAAAATGAATTTTTTTTTTGAAGAAAAATCAATCCACATTTTTTTTATTTATTGAATAACATTTTTATGTTCCATTTTATAGATGGATTATACCAAATAGAACCATTTTTAATTTTTAAAGGTGAAATCCAATTGTTTACGTATAAAATACCCGTATTTAATCCATGTACATTAAATTTTTTATATTTTTTCTGCATTATAAAGGTCCATTGAGCAATAGCATTAATTCCAATATTACTTTCTAAAGAAGAACTAATATACCATTTTATTTTTCTTTTAGTCGCTTCTATTATCCATTCTTCAGATCCAAAAAATCCACCATTTATACTTGGTTTTAATATAATAGACTGAGGTTTAATAATATCCAATAACTTTGTTTTTTTTTTAATTCATGAATATTTGCTAATTCTTCATCTAATGCTATAGGTAATTTTGATTTTTTACATATTTCTGACATATCTTTCCAATTTCCAGATGATATTGGTTGCTCCATGAAATCAATTATTCCCAAATCATAAAATTTATTTAAATAATAGAAAACTTTTTTAATATTTTCAAAGCAACCATTTGCATCTATACGTATTTTTAAAAATGGATATTTTCTTTTTATGTTTTTTAAAATAAAATATTGATTATCAATCAATTTCATATTGATCTTCATTTTTATCAATGAAAAGCCTTTAATAATTTGATTTTCTATTTTTTCCATTGCATATTTTTTATCTTTATTAAAAGAATTCAACCACATTAAACTATTTATAGGAATTCCTTCTATACCATAAGTAAAATTAGAATGATATAACATAGGAAATTTATTTTTTAAGCTTAAAAAAGCTTGTTCTAATCCAAATAAAATAGATGAATAAGAAATATATTTATAATAAAAACACATTTCCGTTCTTTTGAAGAACGAAATTATCTTGGAAAGATTTTTAAGTTCTATTTCAAATTTTTTTAAATTTTTTAAAGCAAATTGGTCCAATATTGGGTTGCATTCTCCTATTCCTATTTTATTATTTTGTGTTAAAATAATAAACCATATAGTATTTTTTCTAAATGTTCTATTAGAATTAAATATTGTTTTTTGAAAACAAAATATTCTTTTTTTCAAAAAACAATTCAATGTTTTGAAATTATTCATGCATTAAACATATATAGTCTTTCCTTTTTCCAATAAAATTAATTCTTTTCCTTTTTCAAAAAATCTTTTTTTTGCTTGTTCTTGATCAATTCGAATATCTTCAAAAGTATTATAATGAACACCTAATATTTTTTCAGATTTCAAAAAATCTGAAGCAAGAATAGCTTCTTCTATGTCCATAGTATATCTACCACCTATTGGTAAAATAGAAAGGTTCAATTTCCCAAAATTAGGAATAAGATTCATTTCATACATCACAGATGTATCTCCTGATATATATAGATTTCCTTCATCTGTATGTAAAAGAAAACCTCCTGGATTTCCTCCATAAGTACCATCGTTAAAAACACTGGAATGAGCAGCCCAAGTATATTTTAATTTTCCAAAAGGAAATGATGTAAAAGAACCATAATTGATTCCATATGTTTTTATTCCTTTTTTATAAAAATAATTAGATATTTCATAATTAGAAATAACTAAAATATTATGGAAATTACGTGATAATAATTCTACATCACAAACATGATCATAATGTGCATGAGTCAATAAAATATAATCAATTTTTTTTGTAAAAATTTTTAAAAAATTGATATTCTTATCAAAAGAAGGATTTCCAGAAAAAAAAGGATCTACTAATAAATTTTTTTCATGAATTTCTAATATACACGTGCTATGAGAAAAAAAAGTAACTTTCATATGACAATTTAATTTATAAAACCAATTCCTATACTCAATCCATGTAAAAAAATGAGTATTACTAATTTTTTCAATTCTAAATTGAACAATTTTTTTTCTTTTATAAAAATTATTTTCAAAATATGTAATATTAAAAGAATAGAAATAAAAATAAAAAAAATCCATTGATAAACAGATTTTTGATTCAAAAAAATAAAATATCCTCCTAAAAATATTGATATTAATATAACAAATGTATGATATAATTTAGCATATTTTATACCCAACCATACAGACATAGTATATTTTCTATTTTCATAATCATTATCCAAATCTCTCATATTATTTATATTCAAAACTCCTACATTTAAAAAACCTATATCTAAAGAAAGAAAAAATATATCCATACATAAAGTATGTGTATATAAAAAATAACTTCCTTCTACTGAAAGAATACCGAAAAAAATCATAACAAATAAATCACCCATTCCTGTTATATATCCATATGGACGAGATCCAATAGAATATCTTATTGAACTATATATACATATAAAAATTCCTATGAAATAGATGAAAAAAATAAAAATATGATTCCATAAAAGAGTTTTACAAAATAAAAAAAAACCTGAAAAAAAAGATAATATAGAAAATATAAAAATGGCTTTTTTCATTTCTAATAAAGAAATAAAACCACTTTGAATTGTTCTTTTAGGACCTATTCGTTTATAGTTATCTACTCCTGTTATGCTATCTCCATAATCATTTGAAAAATTGGCTAAAATTTGTAATAACAAGGCGGTAATAACACATAAAATATAAGAAATTAAACTTACATTTTTTCTGGATTGAGATATAAGAAAACTCAAAGTTATTCCATAAAAAGATAAAGGTAAAGTATGAATACGAGTGGCACGAATCCAGTATTTTAATTTCATAAAAACTTCGTAAACTTTTTAAAATTGGGAGATCTTTTTTCTAAAAAAGCTTTTTTTCCTTCTTGAGATTCTTCCATTAAATAAAACATTAAAGTAGCATCTCCTGTTAATTGCATCAAACCATGTTGCCCATCCAATTCAGCGTTTAAACTACGTTTTATCATCCTTAAAGACATTGGACTTCGTTTTTGTATAATTTTACACCATTCTATCGTTTCTTTTTCCAATTTCTTTTTTTTTACAACTTTATTAATCAACCCCATTTTAAAAGCTTCTTTAGCTGTATATTTTTTACATAAAAACCACATTTCTCGTGTTCTTTTTTGTCCAATATGACGGGCTAAATATGAACTACCAAACCCTCCATCAAAAGAACCTACTTTTGGACCTACCTGACTAAAAATAGCATCGTCAGATGCTATAGTTAAATCACAAACAACATGCAAAACATGTCCTCCTCCCACTGCATATCCATTAACCATCGCTATAACTGGTTTAGGAATTTCTCTTATTTTTTTGTAAAAATCCAAAATATTCAATCTGGGAATTCCATCTTTACCTAAATATCCCCCCATGCCTCTTGTAGTTTGATCTCCTCCAGAACAAAAA
Source organism: Blattabacterium cuenoti (assembly GCF_014251755.1). Lineage (NCBI taxonomy): Bacteria > Pseudomonadati > Bacteroidota > Flavobacteriia > Flavobacteriales > Blattabacteriaceae > Blattabacterium > Blattabacterium cuenoti. Next base: position 390,835 of record NZ_CP059200.1, read on the forward strand.
GATTTTTCTCCAGCCCCAGTTATAATTAATACATCTATATCATTTCTGATACTACATATATTTATAGCATCTATCATTTCATTAACTGTTTCTACACGAAATGCATTATGACACCATGGTCTATTAATCTCTATTTTAGAAATACCTTCTCCAAAAAAAAACAATATATCTTCATATTTTTTTATGGAAACCCAATTTATAGTAGAATTCATAATAAGAAAATTGAAAATTGATGTTTATTTTTACAAAATAACAAAAAAAATAGATTTTATGTTATGTACCGAAATATGTTATCTCTCTCTGCAGGAGTTTTAATCAGTATTGTAGAAATGTTTTTTTCCATGAAAATTGTGAAAAAATGGTTTACAGAAATACAATTTCTTCCATTGAAAAAATTCAAGTATATTTTAACTGAAGCTCCTACTGAATTTTTTATAGTTTTAATTTTTTTTTATGCTTTTAGCACATTATTAGGAAGTATGATAACTGCTTTTATTGCACAAAATGCAAAAAAAGCTTATGCTATATTAACAGGTTTCATTTTATTCATTATTACATTATTTTACATGTTTTGTTATCCATTTCCGTTATGGTTTAAAATCATAATATTATTTGTTTTTTTCCCTTTTTCATATATAGGAGGTAATTTTATAGAATTTTTACAAAGAAAAAAATGAATAAATTAATAGATAAATAAATCCAGATACATATCCTATTAAAGCAATCCAACTAATATTTTTTAAATACCAAAAAAAATCTATTTTTTCCATACTCATAGCTGATACACCTGCAGCAGATCCTATAAGAAAAATGCTTCCTCCTGTTCCAGAAACATAAGCAATAAAATGCCATAAATCATGATTAAAAGGATAAGAAAACATAGTTATAGTAGCAGCCACTAAAGGGACATTATCTATAATAGAAGAAATTAATCCGAATAAAAAAGTTGTGATTTTCCATGTAGAAACTCTTTCATTTATCCAATGAGATAAACTATATAAACTTCCTATAGATTCTAAAGAAGAAACAGAAAGTAAAATTCCCAAGAAAAATAAAATACTAGATATGTCTACTTTTTTAAATGCATCATCTAAAATAGATGTAGATCTATATTTTTTGGATACTATAATAAGTATAATTCCTAAAGAAAACATCATCCCCATATACGGAGGAATTCCAATTATAGTTTTGAAAACTGGAACAAGCAACATCAGAGACAAACCTAGTTTTAATATAAAAAATCCTCTATTTTTACAATATTTTGATAGATTATTTTTTTTTATTTGAATGTATCCATTAAAAACAGGCATATAAGATGCTATTAAAGTAGAAATAATCATACATAATACAGATGGTATAAATATTTTTTTAATGAGAAAAATTGTAGTGACTTTATTAGAGATCCATAACATAGTTGTAGTTATATCTCCAATTGGAGACCAAACTCCTCCTGCATTAGCAGATATGATAATTAATCCTAAATAATATAAACGATCTTTGTAATTGGAAATTGTTTTTTTCAAAATAGAAATCAAAACCATAGTAGCTGTAAGATTATCTATTATAGCAGATAATAAAAAAGAAATTGTACTTATAATCCATAAAAATTTACGTTTTGTATTTGTATAAAACAAATCTTTGATAGCCTCAAATCCAGAATATTTTTCAATGATAGCAATAATAGACATAGCTCCAATAAGAAAAAAAACGATTTCAGATGCTTTTCCTAAATGAAATAATAATAAATATTTAGGATTTTTTTTCAGAATCAAATGTTGATCTAATTCATATTCATATACAGGAATATTTAAAAATATAATTAAAGACCAACAAATAACAGCCATCAAAATAGATGGAATAACTTTATTCAAAGAAAAAAAATCCTCAAGAGCAATTAATAAATATCCAAAGATAAAAATTAAGATTACCATTGATTTTATATTGCTCTATTTATTTTATTCTTATTATTATTGATAAATGTTTAATTCCATTTTGAATAAAATGAATATTTTCCAAGTGTATTTTCAATACGTAATAATTGATTATATTTTGAAATTCGTTCAGAACGACACAATGAACCTGTTTTGATTTGTTCAATATTAAATGCAACAGATAGATCGGCTATAAAAGAATCTTCAGTATCTCCAGAACGATGGGAAATAATATTTTTATATTTATTTTTTTTAGCGATATCAATTGTTTCAATTGTTTCTGTTAGAGTTCCTACTTGATTGACTTTAATTAAAATAGAATTTGCTACTTTTTTTTCTATTCCTTCATTTAGTTTTTTTACCTGTGTAACAAAAAGATCATCTCCAACTAATTGAATTTTATCTCCTATTTCATGAGTCAATAGTTTCCATCCTTCCCAATCATTTTGATCCATTCCATCTTCAATAGATATAATTGGATATTTTCTGACTAAATAAGATAAATAGTGAATATGTTCTTCTCTTGATTTTATCAAATTCTTTGTTTTATTTTCTGATTTTTCAAAATGAGAATAATCATATTTATGATTTTTATAAAATTCAGAAGCAGCACAATCTATAGCTATTGCTATTTGATCATAAGGTTCATAATTTGCCATATGTATAGCTTCTAATATATGATCTAAAACATCTTCTATTCCATTATTAAAATTAGGAGAAAAACCTCCCTCATCTCCTACACTGGTTGAAAAACCTTTTTTATCTAAAATATTTTTTAGATGATAAAACACTTTATGTCCCATTTGAATAGCTTCTGTAAAAGAATTTGCTTTGATAGGAACTATCATAAATTCTTGAAAAACTATAGAAGAAGTATTTGAGTGTTTTCCTCCATTTACAATGTTTATCAAAGGAATAGGAAGTACACAGGTATAAACTCCTCCTATATATTTATAAAGAGGAAGATTTAATTCATTTGATGCCGCTTTTGCAGTTGCCAAAGATACAGCTAAAATAGCATTAGTACCCAATCTTTTTTTATTAATTGTTCCATCTAGTTTTAACATTGATTGATCAATGCAAATTTGATCTAAAACGGATTTTCCAATTAATTCAGGAGTAATAATGTCATTAATATTTTGAACCGCTTTTAAAACTCCTTTTCCAAAAAAAATATTTTCTTTGTTATCACGTAATTCAAAAGTTTCATATCTTCCTTTTGATGTTCCAGATGGAACAGAAGCACGTCCTAGTATATTGTTTTCCGTTATAACATCTACTTCTACAGTAGGGTTTCCTCTAGAATCCAATATTTGCCTAGCCTGAATATTTTTAATTTTACTCATTATTCACTCTTTTTATTTTTTTTCTGCTGCGTCTTACAGATTTTTTTCTTTTTTTAGAATCATAAATTTCATTGAAATCTACTAATTCTATAAGAGAAAAAGAAGCTTGATCTCCAAAACGGAATCCAGTTTTGATTATTCTTGTATATCCTCCAGGACGTTCACGTATTTTTTGAAAAATATCCTTAAATAGTTCTGATACTGCTGTTTTATCTTTTAAATATGAAAAAATATTTCTTTTGGAATGAGTGGTATCAATTTTTGATTTTGTGATAATAGGTTCTATATATTTTCTTAAAGCCTTAGCTTTAGCTAAAGTGGTAAAAATTCTTTTCTTTTTAATAAGAGAAGAAGCCATATTAGAAAGAAGAGATTTACGATGTCCACGTTTTCTTCCTAAATGATTATTCTTATTTCTATGATTCATGAATTAATAATCTCTATATCTATGTTTCTTTGAATTTTAATTGATATTCTTCTATTTTCATTTCAAAATACAAACCTTTTTCCTTCATTTTATTTTCTAATTCATCTAAAGATTTTTTACCAAAATTTCTCATTTTTAATATATTACTTCTGCTGCAACTGACTAAATCTTCTATAGTTGTTATAGATGCTGATTTTAAACAATTTTTTGTACGAACAGATAGATCCATATCACTTAATTTTGATTTTAACAAAGTTCGCATTCTAACAAAATCTTCATTATATTTTTTATTTTCATTAATTGTTTCTTGTTTCTTTTCGCCTATTTTTTCATAAGAAAAAATAGAGAAATACTGAATTAATATTTTTGAAGCTTCCATTAAAGCTAATTTTGGACAAATAGATCCATCTGTTTTAATTTCCAATGAAAGATTTTCAAAATCTGTTTTTTGTCCTACACGACAATTTTCTATCGTATATTTCACATTTTTTATAGGAGTAAAAATAGAATCTATGGGAATAGTTTCAATTGAAATTTCAGTTGTTTTTCTATTGTCTTCTGCAGGAACATAACCTCTCCCTTCTTCAATCGTAAAACTTATTTCTAAAGGAACTAATTCGTCTTTATTGCAGATAATTAAATCTTCATTTAAAATTTGAAATCCAGAAATAAACTTATTTAAAATTTTTCCTGTTACTTGTTTTTCATGATTTACATAAGCATTTACAGTTTCTTTACAAGTTCCTGATATTTTTTGTTTAAAACGAATTTTTTTAAAATTTAAAACGATTTCAGTAACATCCTCAATTACTCCTTCTATAGTAGAAAATTCATATTTAATTCCTTTTATTTTAATAGAAGTAACTGCAAAACCTTTCAAAGAACCTAATAATACTCTTCTTAACGCATTTCCTAATGTAATTCCATATCCAGGTTCTAAAGGGTTTAAATGAAAAATACCTTTATTATCTGAAAACTCAGATATTGTAATTCTATCAGGTTTTACAAAATCTAGAAGAGCCATTTGATTTACTATTATTTTAGTTTATTTATTTTGAATACAATTCAACAATTAATTGTTCTTTAATATTTTCAGGAATTTGGATTCTCTTGGGAATCATTTTGAATATACCCAACATATTTTTTTCATCTAAAATTAACCATTCTACCAATGGTCCTGTTTTTTTATTATATATGGAATTCAATATGATAGGATGTTTTTTAGATTTTTCTTTTATTTCTACTTTATCTCCTGGTTTTAATCTAAAAGATGGAATATTTACTATTTTTTTATTTACAAGAACATGTCTATGAGAAACAATTTGACGAGCAGAAGATCGAGATGGAGCAAATTTTAATCTAAAAACTATGTTGTCTAAACGGCTTTCACATGCTTGCAATAATAATTCTCCAGTTATTCCTTTTTTTCTTGAAGCTTCAAGAAATAAACTTTCAAATTGTCGTTCTAATATTCCATAAGTATATCTTGCTTTTTGTTTTTCTATTAATTGAATAAAATATTCTGAACGTTTTCCTCTACGACGGTTATTCCCATGTTGACCAGATGTATTTTTTTTCCTTCCAAAATATTTATCTTCTCCATAAATACATTCTCCAAATCTTCTAGAAATTTTAGTTTTAGGTCCTATGTATTTTGCCATAATTTCCTGATTGTTAATAAAAGAATTAAACTCTTCTTCTTTTAGGAGGTCGACACCCATTATGTGGTAAGGGAGTTATATCCTTTATTATCGTGACTGTAATTCCAGAATTACTTAATGCTCGTATAGCTGCATCTCTTCCAGCTCCAGGCCCTTTAACTTTTACTTCCACTTTTTTTATTCCGGCATTTAATCCTTTTTTTGCTACATTTTCCGCTACCATTTGAGCGGCATATGGAGTATTTTTTTTAGATCCTCTAAAATTCATTTTTCCAGCAGAAGACCATGCAACTACATCCCCTTTTTTATTTGTTAAGGTAATAATAATATTATTAAAAGTAGCTTGAATATGTGCTTCTCCCAATGGATCTACTACTACTAATTTTTTTTTATGATTCCCCAATGATGATTTTACCATATTTATTTTGTAACTTTTTTCTTATTCGCTACAGTTTTCTTTTTTCCTTTTCTCGTTCTACAATTATTTTTTGTTTTTTGACCTCTTAATGGTAGATTTTTTCTATGTCTAGTTCCCGTATAACATCCTATATCCATCAATCGTTTGATATTAAATTGTATCTCAGATCTTAATTCTCCTTCAATTTTTATATAATCAGATATAAATTTTCTAATTTTACTGATATCATCATCAGACCAATCTTCCACTTTTTTATTTTCGTCTATTCCAATAGAATGAAGTATTTTCTTTGATATACTTCTCCCTATTCCATATAAATAAGTAAGACCAATAACTCCTCTTTTAGATCTCGGAAGATCTATTCCTGAAATTCTTACAGACATAAAGTATACCTGTATTTATTCAACCTTGTCTTTGTTTAAATCTAGGATTTTTTTTATTAATAATGCGTAAATGTTTTTTTCTGCGAACTATTTTACAATTATCAGTTCTTTTTTTTAAAGATGCTCTTATTTTCATATAAATAAAATTTAATTTTGTATCAATATCTATAAGTTATTCTTCCTCTTTCTAAATCATACGAGGACATTTCTAATCTTACTTTATCTCCTGGTAGGATTTTTATGTAATGCATTCTCATTTTTCCTGAAATATGAGCCTTAACAATACATCCATTTTCTAATTCCACACGAAACATTGCATTTGGAGATGAATCTATAATAGTACCATCAACTTCAATATGCTTTTGTTTAGCCATAATATCAAATATATTTTGTTTTTTGTTTACTAAATAATATACACAAAAAAATTATTATTTGGTATATTTGTTACTACTACGATATTTTGTCATCATTAATCCATCATAATGATAATTTAAAAGATATACATTTACTTGTTGTGAAATATCTAAAATAACTCCTACTACAATTAGTAATGAAGTTCCTCCATAAAATAATGAAAAATTTTGAGTAAATCCTATACGAAAAACTATGGATGGCAATATTGCTATTATTGCCAATAAAATAGCACCAGGTAATGTTATTATGGATAAAATATGATCTATATATTCAGCAGTTTCTTTTCCAGGTTTAATTCTAGGAATATGACCTCCATTTCTTTTTAAATCATCAGCCATTTGATTTACTGGAATAGCAATTGCTGTATAAAAAAAAGTAAAAATTATAACTAATATAAAAATAGTTAAATTATACCATAAACCATAAATATCTTGAAAAAGATGAAAAAAATTTTTAATATTTATGTTTTTAATATGATCAGAAAAGGTTAATGGAAATAGCATAATTGCTTGAGAAAATATGATAGGCATAACACCAGCTGATGTCATTTTAAGTGGTATATATTGATGTTTTTTATGAATTAACTGGGAGTCTAAATCTAACCCCAAAGATTTATAATGAGAAACGTATTGTACTGGTATTTTTCTTATTGCTTGAATGATTATTACAGAAAATAAAATAACTAATAACCATAACAGAAATTCAAGAAATAAAACGATTAAACCTCCATTTCCAATTTCTAATTTTCTAAAAACTTCTTTACTTATAGCATCTGGAAAACGTGCTATGATTCCCGACATAATAATTAAGGATATTCCATTTCCTATTCCTTTATCTGTAATTTTATCTCCTAACCACATAGTAAATAAAGTTCCTGAAGTTAAAATTATTACTCCTATAATCCAAAATATACTTTTTCCATAAAAAGTATTTAAATCGATTAAATAAGTAGTTTTAGAAGAAGAAAAAGGAATAAATTGTTGAGTAAAAGAAATAAGATATACAGGTGCTTGAATGAAACATATACCTACAGTTATCCATCTAGTAATAAAACTAATTTGCTTTCTTCCACTTTCTCCATCTCTTTGCAATTTTTGTAAATAAGGAATAATGATGCACATCAATTGTATTATAATAGAAGCAGATATATAAGGCATAATACCTAAAGCAAAAACAGATGCGCGATTGAAAGCTCCTCCTGTAAAAGAGGATAAAATTTGCATCAAACCCTTAGAACCTGAATGAAATTTTTCTATAAAATCACTAATTCCCAAAGGATTAATTCCTGGAATAGGAACATAAGCTCCAAAACGATATACTAATAATAAACCTAAGGTTATTCCTATTTTTTTTCGTAATTCTTTTACATTCCAAATATTGAAAAAAGCTATTATAAAATTATCCATAATAATTATTCCATAAATGTGGCTTTTCCTCCTATTTTTTTTATGGAAAATAAAGCTTTTTTGCTAAACTGATTTGCATGTATATTTAATGAAATATGAAGTTCACCTCTTCCTAAAATCTTAACAAAATCATTTTTTTTAGCTAAATTATTTTTCAAATAAAATTCTTTATTGACAATATTATTATTATTTTCTTGTTTTTGAGAAATATTATTAATACAATTTTGAATTGTATCTAAATTAATTCCAACAATTTTTTTTCTAATATTTCCTTTAAATCCAAATTTTGGTATTCTTCTTTGAAGAGGCATTTGTCCTCCTTCAAATCCTTTTTTTTTAGAAAAACCGGATCTAGACTTTGCTCCTTTATGACCTCTACCACAAGTTCCTCCCTTTCCTGAACCTTGACCCCTTCCCAATCTTAATTTTCCTTTTTTAGATCCCTTGTTTGGATGTAAATGATCAATTTTGAAATAAAATTCATCCATTATACACTTGCTTTGTAGTAATACCTCTTTGTTTTGCTATAATATAAACATCTCTCATATAGCTTAATGCTTTGATTGTTGCTTTTATGACATTATGATGATTAGAAGATCCTTTAGATTTTGATAAAACATTCCTTAATCCTGCCGCTTCAAGAACCGCTCTTATAGGACCTCCAGCTATTATACCTGTCCCATCAGATGCTGGTTTAATAAGAATATGCGCTCCTCCATATTTAGACTCTTGTTCATGAGGAACAGTTCCATTGGAAATATATACCTTACAAAGATTTCTTTTTGCTTGTTCTCCAGCTTTATGAATTGCGTCAGGAGCTTCTTTAGATTTTCCAAAACCATAACCTACTATTCCATTTTCATTTCCTTTAATAACAATAGCACTGAAACTAAAATATCTTCTTCCTTTAGTAACTTTACAAACTCTTGTTACTCCAACTAATTTTTCTTTTAATTCTAATCCCGTATATTTTATTCTTTTTCCATACATAATTTTAAAATTTCAATCCTATTTCTCTGATTCCCTCGGCTAAAGATTTAATTCTTCCATGATATGAATACTTTCCTTTATCAAATACTAATTTTTGTATTTTCAATGTTTTTGCTCTATTTCCCAATAATTTTCCTACTTCATAAGATAATTCGGTTTTATTTTTTTTATACTTATGAAAGTTTTCTTCTTTGGAAGAAGCTGAAACTAAAGTAGTTCCACATAAATCATCTATAATTTGTACATATATTTCTTTATTACTTCTAAAAACAGAAATTCTCGGTCTATTTGAATTTCCAAAAATTTTTTTGAATTTTTTTTTTTTCATTTTAAAATTATTTTTAAGCGGATTTTCCTGTTTTTCTTCTAACTTCTTCTCCAAAATATCTTATTCCTTTTCCTTTATAGGGTTCTGGTACTCTGAAAGATCTAATTTTTGCCGCTATTATACCCAATAATTGTTTGTCATAAGATTTTAAAATAACAATATAATTTTTTCCTTTTTCAGATTGAATTTCTACATTTATTTCTTTAGGAAGTTGCATCATAATATTATGAGAAAAACCTAAATCTAAATCTAAAATTTCTTCATTATAATAAGCTCTATATCCAATTCCTATTAATTCCAATTTTTTTTGAAATCCTTTTGAAACTCCTATAATCATATTTTTAATTAACACATGATATAATCCATGCAAAGATTTAGATTTTTTATCTTCCTGATTTCTAATAATTAATAATTGATTATGATCTAAATTTAATTGAAATTGTTTTGAAATTTTCTGACTTAATTTTCCCAAAAAACCTGTTACGAATATTTCGTGATCAATAATTTTCAGATTTACATTATTAGGAATAATAATAGGTTTTTTTCCAATTCTCGACATTTTTTAACTTTTTACCAATTAATAATAATCAATATACATAACATAATATTTCTCCTCCTATTTTTTTCTTTTTTGCTTGTTTATCTGTTATAATTCCACTAGAAGTGGAAATAATAGCAATCCCTAACCCATTCAATACTCTAGGTATATTTTTATATTTACAATATTTTCTTAATCCTGGTCTACTAATTCTAATAATTTTATGAATAACAGAAATATTTTCTTTATAATATTTTAAAGCTATTTTAATTATTTTTTGATTTTTTTCTATTCTATAATCTAGAATATATCCATTTTCTAATAAAACACGAACAATTTCTTTTTTTATATTAGAAAACGGAACTTCAATAAGTTTGTGTTTGACGAAACTAGCATTTCGAACCCTAGTTAAAAAATCAGCTATTACATCCATAATACATATTTTTCGTTACCAACTTGCTTTTTTGACTCCTGGAATAAGTCCTTGAGAAACCAAATTTCTAAAAACAATACGAGATACTCCAAACTGACGCATATATCCTCTACATCTTCCAGTAATAGAACACCGATTTTTTAATCGAACAGGAGAAGCGTTCCTTGGCAATTTTTGTAATAATTCATAATTTCCAGCCTTTTTTAAAGATTTTCTTTTATTTTCATATTTTAAAACCATTTTTTCTCTTTTCCTTTGTCTTGCTTTAACAGATTCTTTAGCCATTTGTATTTTTTTTAAAAGGTATTCCAAACAAAGATAAAAGACTTTCAGCTTCCTCGTTTTTTTTTGTAGAAGTAACAAATGTTATATTCATTCCCATATTTTTTTTAATTTTATCAATATTTATTTCAGGATAAATCACTTGTTCTATGATCCCCATATTATAATTTCCATAATTATCAAAACTATTTTTTTTTACTCCATTAAAATCCCTCACTCTAGGTAAAGAAACAACAATAAGTCTTTCCAAAAATTCGTACATCCTTATTCTCCTCAAGGTCACTTTAACTCCTATCGGCATCCCTTTTCTAAGTTTGAATCCTGATTCATCATGTTTAGAATAACAAAAAATAGCTTTTTGTCCTGTAATATTTGTTATTTCATTCATAGAATAATCTATGATTTTTTTATCAAAAACATACGAACCTACACCTTGATGAATAACTATTTTTTTTAGTCTAGGAACTTCCATAATAGAACGATACCCAAATTTTTTTATCAAAATAGGAATTATTTTTTCTTTGTAAAGTTTTTGAAACTTTGATTGATAAATCATATTTGATTCTAATTAATTTTTTTCAAATTAGATAAATGTATAGGGGCTTCTTTTTCTATAATTCCACCTTTAGGTTTTTTTGGAGTCGGTTTAGTATGTCTTTTAATCATATTTATTCCACGTATAATAGCCTTATTTTTTTTTGAAAAAATTTTAACAATTACACCTTCAGTTCCCTTATAATTTCCTGAAAAAACCAATACTTTGTCTTCTTTTTTTATTTTTTTTTTCATAAAAAACATTTTTATAAAACTTCTTGTGCTAAAGAAATAATTTTCATATATTCTTTTTCTCTAAGTTCTCTTGCCACTGGACCAAAAACTCTTGTTCCCATTATTTCTCCAGAAGCATTAATTAATACACAAGCATTATCATCAAAACTTATGTAAGATCCGTCTTTTCTTCTAGTTCTACTTTTTGTTCTGATCACTATAGCTTTACAAACTTGTCCTTTTTTTACTATATTTCCTCCAGAAACAGCCACTTTTACAGTAACTACAACAATATCACCCAATGAAGCATATCTTCTTCTAGTCCCACCTAATACCCTAATAATTAAAACTTCTTTAGCTCCTGTATTATCCGATACTTTACATCTAGATTCTTGCTGTAACATTATCAATCATATTTTTTCAATATAGAAACTAATCTCCAAGACTTTTTTTTACTCATAGGACGTGTTTCCATAATACTGACTTTATCTCCATTTTTAGACATATTTTTTTCATCATGAACCATATATTTTTTTTTTTTCGTGATACTTTTTCCATAATATCTATGTTTTACTTTTTTAATTTCATATACAACAACAGTTTTGTTCATTTTATCACTTATAACTATTCCTTGTCTTTGTTTTCGAATATTTCGAGCTTTTTTCTCAGATTGATGAGGCATCATTGGTTTCTTTTATTATATTCTGTTTTTAATTTAGCAATGTTTCTTCTAAGAAATCTAATTTTCATAGGATTTTTTAATGCTTTTACATGATGATGAAACTTCATATTTTGATAATCTTTTTGATATTGTTTAATTTTTTTCATCAAATCATGAATTGAAAACTTTTTTATATCTAAATTATTCATAATTTTATTTCATGAGAAAAAACAAATTTCACTTTTATAGGAAGTTTTTGAGCAGCTAACCTTAATGCTTCTTTAGCTATATTCATCTCCACTCCATCTATTTCAAATAATATTCTACCAGGTTTAACTACAGAAACCCAAAATTCAACAGGACCTTTTCCTTTTCCCATACGTACTTCCTGTGGTTTTTTTGTAGCAGGTTTGTCAGGAAAAATATTAATCCATAATTTTCCTTCTCTTTTCATATATCTTGTAGCAGCAACTCTTGCTGATTCCAATTGTCTAGCAGTAATCCATGCTCCTTCTAAGGCTTTAATGCCATACAATCCTCTAGAAAAAAGAAATCCTTTTTTAGCATTTCCACGAATTCTTCCTTTTTGTTTTTTTTTATATTTCGTTTTTTTCGGTTGTAACATATATTAAATACTTAAAACATATAGAAAATATAAAAATTTATTTATTTTTTTTTCTATTCAAATGATAAGATTTATGACTTTTTTGTCTTTTCTGAGTTCTTAATAATGGAGTTAATTCTCTTTTTCCATACACCTCACCTTTCATTATCCATACTTTAATTCCTATACTTCCATAAACAGTATGAGCTACTGCCATATGATAATCTACATCTGCACGAAAAGTTCCAAGAGAAATTCTTCCTTCTTTGTAAGTTTCACATCTTGCCATTTCTGATCCATTGAGTCTTCCAGAAATCTGTATTTTTATACCTTGAGCATTCATTCTTATAGCAGAAAGAATGAATAATTTCATTGCTTTTTTATAAGATACACGGTTTTCAAGTTGTCTAACCAAACCTTTCGCAATCAGTGGAGCATCTAACTCAGGACGTTTCACTTCATAAATATTGATTTGCACTTCTTTTTTAGTAAGTTTTTTTAATTCTTTTCTTACTGTATCTACTTCATCTCCTCTTTTTCCTATTACAAGAGCTGGTCTTGATGTTCTAATCGTAATTGTTATAAATTTTAAAGTTCTTTCTATAAAAATACGGGAAACTATTCCTTTTGGAAATCTAGCTTCTAGATATCTTCTTACTTTAAAATCTTCTTGTATTCTATCTTTGTAATTATTACACCAACTAGATTGCCATCCTGTTATAATTCCCAGTCGATTTACAATTGGATTTGTTTTTTGTCCCATAATTATATTTTTCTTTTTTTGTCTAAAAAAGCTATAATATTACTTGATCTTTTCCTTATTCTATGTCCTCTTCCTTGAGGAATAGGACGTAATCTTTTTAAGGTTTTTCCTTGATTGACTCTAATTTCTTTTATATATAAGAATTCTTTATGTTCAAGATTATATTGATTATGTTTTATCTTCCAGTTAGATAATAAAGAAAAAAGTAATTTTTTGAAAATCAAAGAAATTTTTTTTTTTTTACTATAAGTTAAGAGATCTAAAGCTAGATAAATTTCTTTATTTTTAATTAAATTTGCGATTAATCTCATTTTTCTAGGAGAATTTCTTATTCCATTCAAAGAAGCTGAAACTATGTTCGTTTCTTGTTTCATTCTTTTCTAATTTTTTGTTTTCAATTTATTTTTGGATCCTGCATGTCCTCTAAAAATACGAGTAGGAGCAAATTCTCCAAGTTTATGACCAATCATATTTTCCGTAATAAATACATTAATAAATTGTTTTCCATTATGAACAGAAAAAGTTTGTCCGACAAAATCGGGTAAAATTGTGGAAGGCCTAGACCAAGTTTTAATTATCGTTTTTTTATCTAATTTTAGATTATTCAATACTTTTTTATGTAATTTGTGAGAAACAAATGGTCCTTTTTTCAAAGATCTTGCCATGATTCTAAATATTTATTTCTTTCTTTTTTGTAAAATATATTTATTAGAATATCGTTTTTTAGAACGAGTTCTAAATCCTTTAGCAGGTTTACCTTTTCTATCTCTAGGTATTCCTCCAGAAGCTTTTCCTTCTCCTCCTCCCATTGGATGATCTACAGGATTCATAGCAACGCCTCTTGTTCTAGGTCTCCTTCCTATGTTCCTTTTTTTTCCAGCCTTTCCATATGTTTCTAATTGATGATCAGAATTAGAAACAACTCCAATTGTGGCCATACAAGTAACCATGATCATTCTAACTTCTCCAGAAGGAAGTTTAATTGTCGCATATTTTTCATCTTTTGCAAATAATTGAGCAAAAGATCCAGCACTTCTTGCTATTTTAGCACCTTGTCCTGGGTTAAGTTCTATACAGGATAGATTAGTTCCTAAAGGGATTTCACTTAAAAAAGTAGAATTTCCTATGTTAATAGGTATATTTTTTCCGGAAATTACTTTTTTTCCTACTTTAAATCCTTCCATTGATACAATATATCTTTTTTCCCCATCTTTATAATGAAGTAAGGATATAAAACAAGACCGATTAGGATCATATTCTATAGATTTAATAATAGCAGAAATTCCAAATTTTTTTCTTTTAAAATCTATTTTTCTATATTTTTTTTTATGTCCACCTCCAATATAACGCATAGTCATACGACCTATATTATTTCTACCTCCAGATTTACACTTTCCTTTTACCAAAGTCTTTTCGGAATTCCACTTTGTAAGTTGATCAAAACAATTTACAATTCTAAAACGTTGACCAGGTGTTATAGGTTTTAACTTTTTTATTGACATTAATTAAAATTCTTCTTTGTTTAAAAAATCAATTTTTTGATTTTCAAAAAATTGAACAATAGCTTTTTTTATTTTATTAGTTCTTCCATAAAGAAACCCTTTTTTAGTATACTTAGATTTGTTTTTTCTAGGATAAATCATTGTTCTAATATTTTTTACAGAAAATCCAAATAATTTATTTATTCTTTTTTGAATTTGAATTTTATTGCAATTTATATCTACAGAAAAAGTATAACAGTTATATTTATTTTTTTTATAAGATTTTTCTGTGATAAAAGGTTTTATTAAAATCATATTTATTTTTATTAGTGTATAGATAAAAATTGATACATCTTATGTATGGAATCTTCAGAAAAAATAATATACGAAAATTTTATCAATGAAAAACAATCTAATTCATTTATACTTAATAACTTAAAATTATTTAAATTTCTAGAAGATAAATATAAGTTTTTGTTTGTTTCTCCAATTACCATTAATGATTTTTTATTTTCTAATTGTAAAGATTTTAATAATTTTAAAAAAAATTTAGTTTTTGGAATATTTAATTTTAAATTTTCTATAATTAAAATTTTATTACGTACTAATTTTTGTTCTATAAGAAATTTTCTGACTATATTTTTAGTACGTTTATTTAATTTTGTTAAATATTTTCTTGGTTTAGGACCAAAAACTCTTCCCCCTCCTCTAAAAATAGGATTTTTTATGTCTCCTTTTCTAGAGCCTCCAGTTCCTTTCTGTCTATGTAATTTTTTAGTACTTCCAGATACCTCTCCTCTTTCTTTAGACTTATGTGTTCCTTGACGTTGAGCTAATAAATATCTTTTTATCTCTAAATACAAAGAATGATTATAAGATTTTTTAAAAAAAATAGTTTCGTGAAACTCTATTTTTTTATCAGTATCATTTCCTTGAATATCTAAAATTTTTAATTTCATTCTTTTTTTTGAATCATTAAATATGAATTTTTATTTCCTGGAACTGAACCTTTTAAAATCATAAGATTGTGATTTATTTCTATTTTCAATATTTTTAAATTTTTAATAGTTACGTTTTTTTTTCCCATTTTTCCAGCCATTTTTTTTCCTTTAAAAACACGTGATGGATCAGATCCAGCTCCTATTGATCCTGGAGCTCTCAAACGATTATGTTGTCCATGAGTTTTTTCTCCTACTCCTGAAAAATTATGTCTTTTAATTACACCTTGGAACCCTTTTCCTTTAGAAATTCCTTTTACGTTTACTAATTCTCCTTCTTTGAAAAGATCAATTTTGATCAAATCACCCAAAACAAAATTAGATACTTTATTCATTTTAAATTCCAACAATTTTTTTTTCGGAGATAATCCTGCTTTTTTAAAATGACTAAATAAAGATTTATTAGTTTTTATAACTTTTAAATCATCTATTCCCAATTGAATAGAAGAATAACCATCATTTTTTATCGTTTTTATTTGAACAATATAACAAGGGCCTACTTGAATAAGTGTACATGGAACATGTTCACCATTTTCTAGAAATATCTTAGTCATTCCTATATTTTTTCCTATTAATCCATTCATATTTTTATACTTTTATTTCTGCTTCCACTCCACTGGGCAATTCCAATTTCATTAAAGCATCTACTGTTTTAGATGAAGCGTTATGAATTTGTAAAAGTCTTTTATGAGTAGGAAGAAAAAATTGTTCTCTTGATTTCTTATTTACATGAGGAGAACGTAAAACTGTAAATATTTTTTTTTCAGTAGGCAAAGGAACTGGTCCGTTTAATATAACTCCTGTGGGAAGAACGGAATTTACAATTTTTTCGGCTGATTTGTCTAATAAATTATAATCATAAGATTTTAATTTAATTTTTATATCATGACCCATAGTATATCAATTTTTTCTGCCATTATTTTTTTTTTGCTTTTTATTTTCTATAATTATATTTTCTATCACCGTTTCAGGAACTGAATCATAATGAGAAAATTCCATAACAGAAGTCCCTCTACCAGAAGAAAGTGTTCGTAATACAGTAACATATCCAAACATTTCTGATAATGGAACTAAAGCCTGAATTGCTTTTATATTATTTTTACTACTCATATTTTGTACAATTCCTCTTCTACGATTTAAATCTCCTATTATATCTCCCATATTTTCTTCTGGAATAAGAACTTCCAATTTCATAATTGGTTCTAATAAAATAGGGTTAGTTTTCTTAGCAGCTTTTCTAAAACCTAATTTTCCTGCTAATTCAAAAGATAGTTGATCAGAATCAACAGAATGATAAGATCCATCTAAAACAGTAACTTTAGCACTATCTATTTCATATCCAGATAAAGGACCATTTTTCATCATTTCTTTACATCCCTTTTCTATAGAAGAAATATATTCTTTGGGTATATTTCCTCCTTTTATTTTATTAATAAAAACTAATCCGGTTTGACCTATATTTCCGGGTTCCAATCTAAATAATATATCCGCATATTTTCCTCTACCTCCTGTTTGTTTTTTATAAATTTCTCTATGTTCTACTAAATCCGTTAGAGCTTCTTTATATTCTACTTGAGGCTTACCCTGATTAACTTCTACTTTAAACTCTCGTTTCATTCTATCCACAATAATTTCCAAATGAAGTTCACCCATACCAGAAATAATAGTTTGACCTGTATGATTATCTATTCTTACTTGAAAAGTAGGATCTTCTTCCATTAATTTCGATAAAGCAAAACTTATTTTATCTATATCCGATTTATATTTAGGCTCAATAGCTAACCCAATTACTGGTTCAGGAAATAATATTGTTTCCAACAAAATTGGATATTTTTCATCACACAAAGTATCACCTGTTTTTATATCTTTGAACCCTACTACCGCAGCTATATCTCCAGCTCCAATTTTATTTACTGGATTTTGTTTATTCGCATGCATTTGATATATCCTAGATATTCGTTCTTTATTTCCTGATCTAGCATTAAAACTATAAGAACCTGATTCTATTTTTCCAGAATAAACTCTAAAAAAAGCCAATCTACCAACAAAAGGATCACTTGCAATTTTAAATGCCAAAGCAGAAAAAGGTTCATTTTCACTAGGTTTTCTTTT
Organism: Blattabacterium cuenoti; assembly: GCF_014251755.1. NCBI lineage: Bacteria > Pseudomonadati > Bacteroidota > Flavobacteriia > Flavobacteriales > Blattabacteriaceae > Blattabacterium > Blattabacterium cuenoti. The sequence continues at coordinate 408,779 of NZ_CP059200.1, forward strand.
TTCTTTCTTTTGATTTACAGGATTGACGCCCACTATATCTTTTACTTCAAGAGGAGAAGGTAAATACTTACATATAGCATCCAGTATAGCTTGAACTCCTTTATTCTTAAAAGAAGATCCACATAAAATAGGAATAACATTCATTTTTATGGTATTTTCTCGTAAAGAAAAAATAATTTCATCTTTCGAAAGAGAAGAATAATTTTCCTTTCCATATAAAAATTTTTCCATGATTACATCATCATGTTCAGATAACGTTTCAAGAAGTTGATTTCGATAATCACAAACTATATTTTTCATATTTTCTGGAATAGGAATCTTATAATATGTCATTCCATAATTTTTTTCATCCCATATAATAGATTTATTTTCAATTAAATCTATGACTCCTTTAAAATTATCTCCAATTCCAATAGGAATTTGGATAGGAATTGAATTTGCTCCTAAAATTTTTCGTATTTGAGAACAAACATTAAAAAAATCAGCACCTTGACGATCCATTTTATTTACAAAAGCTATTCTAGGAATCTCATATTTATCTGCTTGTCTCCATATAGTTTCAGATTGAGGTTCTACTCCATCTACTGCACTAAATAAAACGACCATTCCATCCAAAATTCTCATAGATCTTTCTACTTCTACAGTAAAATCTACATGACCTGGAGTATCTATAATATTAATTTGATATTTTCTCTTATTATACATCCATTCACAACATGTAGCTGCAGAAGTAATAGTTATTCCACGTTCTTGCTCTTGTTTCATCCAATCCATAGTAGCCGCTCCATCATGAACTTCTCCTATTTTGTGATTAATTCCTGTATAAAACAAAATTCTTTCTGTAGTAGTAGTTTTTCCCGCATCAATATGCGCTGCAATTCCTATATTTCTTGTATATTTTAAATCTTTTTCCATACATAACTAAAATCTAAAATGCGAAAAGGCTTTATTAGCTTCTGCCATTTTATGAATATTTTCTTTTCTTTTCACAGCTTCACCTTGTTCATGAAAAGCATCCCATGTTTCATATGCCAATTTATGAGCCATCGTCTTTTCATTTCTAGTAGAAGCACTAGCTATTAACAATTTCATTGCTTTTGTAATTTTATTATTAGAAGAAATAGGAACAGGAATTTGAATATTAGATCCTCCTATACGACGATTTCTCACTTCTACATGAGGCATAACATTTTTTAATCCTTCTTTCCATATTTCTAATGCAGACTTTTCTTCTTTTTCCTTTATTATATCTATTTTATCCATAGCATTGTAAAATATATTATAAGCTATATTTTTTTTACCATTTTTCATTAAATGATTCACAAAACGTGTTACTAAAGGTTCATGAAATTTAGGATCAGGAAAATATACTTTTTCTTTTTTTTTAACTTTTCTCATTAATAGTTTAATCTTTTTTAGTTATTTTAGCTCCATATTTACTTCTACTTTTTTTTCTTCCATTAACTCCAGCTGCATCCCTAGCCCCCCGTACTATTTTATATTTCACACCTGGTAAATCCTTTACTCTTCCTCCTTTAACTAATACAATGGAATGTTCTTGAAGATTATGTCCTTCTCCTGTAATATAACTAATTACTTCCCTACCGTTGGTAAAACGAACACGAGCGACTTTTCGCATAGCGGAGTTTGGTTTTTTTGGTGTAGTAGTATAAACTCTAGTACAGACTCCTCTTTTTTGAGGACAAAATTCTAAAGCTACAGATTTCCGCTTTTTAAAAACGGAGTTTCTTCCTTTTCTTATTAATTGCTGTATAGTAGGCATATCCTATATTTAAAATGCAAATTATGTTATTTAATAATAAATTACAAAACTGTAAAATTCATTAATATTAAATATTATGAATTTTTTTATTTTGAAAAGAATCTTCTTCTAATGATTTTATATTAAGTTCTTTATAAATATAACGAAAAGTTGAAAGTAAACAAGGTAATCCATCTACAATCGCCACATTATGTTCATAATGAGATGAATTTTTATTATCTAAAGTAGTAATTGTCCATCCATCTTTATGAAAAACGATTTCAGATGAACCAATGTTTACCATTGGTTCTATAGAAATAACTAATCCTTCTTTTAATTTAAAACCTTTTCCTTTTTTTCCAAAATTGGGTATTTTTGGATCTTCATGCATGTTTTTTCCCAATCCATGACCTACAAGATTTTTTACCACATTATATCCATTTTTTTCAACATAAGATTGGATCGAATAACCTATATCTCCAACATTGTTTCCATATTTACAATTGGATATTCCAATATAAAGGGATTTTTTAGAACATTCTAAAAATTTTTTTGTATCACAAGATACTTTTCCCACCTCAAAAGTATAAGCATGTTCTCCATAAAATCCATTCATATAAACTCCACAATCTATAGATAATATATCCCCTTCAGATAAAAAATCTTTATTAGGAATCCCATGTACTACTTGATTATTTGGAGAAACGCATAAAGTATTCGGAAAATTATATAATCCTAAAAAAGCTGGTTTTCCACCATGATCACGAATAAAACTTTCTGCAAGTTTATCTAAATAAAGAGTATGAATTCCTGGTTTTACTTCTTTAGCTAACATCCCTAATGTTTTAGAAGCTAAAAAAGCACTTTTTTTAATTAAAATTATTTCTTCAATAGTTTTTAATTGTATCAAAATGAAATTAAAATTTATAATTTTTTATGATCATAGAAGTTCCATTCATAATTTTAGGAATAGGAAGTCCCATTAATTGTAAAATAGTAGGAGCTACATCTGATAATTTTCCTTCCTCTTTTAGAAAAAAATTTTGTTTTTTTATATCTTGATCTAAAAGAATAAAAGGAACTGGAGATGTAGTATGAGCTGTATGAGGAGTTCCATCTAAATTGATCATACAGTCTGCATTTCCATGATCTCCTACTATAATAACTGTATATGAATTCCTTATAGCTTCTTCAGAGCAATCTTTTACACATTTATCAACAAATTCACATGCTTGTATTGTTTCTTTTATTTTACCGCTATGTCCCACCATATCTGGATTTGCAAAATTTATACAAATAAAATCTGACTGTTTTCTTTTCAATTCAGGAATAATTTTTTTTACAATATTTTCTGCACTCATTTCAGGTTTTAAATCATAAGTAGAAACGTTAGGAGATTCACATAAAATTCTTGTTTCTCTATGAAAAGGTTTTTCTCTTCCTCCTGAGAAAAAAAAAGTAACATGTGGATATTTTTCTGTTTCAGCTATACGTATTTGTTGTTTTCCTTCTTTTTCTAAAATTTCCCCTAAAGTATCTGACAAATATTCTTTCTCAAAAAGAACATGAACCCCTTTATATTTAGGATTAAAACAAGTCATAGTTATATAATAAGATAAACTTAATTTTTTCATTTCTGGAAAAAAAATATTGTTTTTTGTAAAAAGTTCTGTAATTTGTCTGGAACGATCAGGACGAAAATTAAAACAAAAAACAACATCTCCATTTTCAATTCTGGAAATGGGGGACTCATTTTCATCAACAATGATTAAAGGAAATAGAAATTCATCTGTTACTCCATTATTATAAAATTCTTCTATCGAAGAAATGATATTCTTAGTCAAAATTCCTTTTGAATAAACCATGGCGTCATATGCTTTTTTAGTTCTGTCCCACTTATGATTACGGTCCATTGAATAATATCTTCCGATAACAGATGACAATTTTCCAACATATTGTTCAGTGACATTCAAAAGTTTTTTTATATAAAGAATACTTCCTGTTGTAGAAGAATCTCTTCCATCTGTAAAAACATGTATAAAAACATCTTTTATTTTTTTTCTATGAGCTATTTTAAGCAAATAAAAAAGATGATTCATATGTGAATGAACACCTCCATCAGATAATAATCCAATAAAATGAATTCTTTTTTTAGAAAAAAAAATTTCATCAAAAAAAACATTTATTTTTTTTAGAAACAAATCGTTTTTTATAGAATTATTAATTTTCTCCAAACTTTGAATAACCTTTCGTCCAGATCCTAAATTTATATGTCCCACTTCTGAATTTCCTACTTGTCCCTCAGGTAATCCAACATCACATCCTGATGCTTTTAATTTACTATAAGGAAAATTTTTAGAACAAAAATCAATAAATGGAGTAAAAGCTTGTTCTATTGCAGAAAAATAATGATTTTTATAAGAAGATAAACCCCAACCATCCAAAATTATTAATATTGATTTTTTCATTCAATTTTTATTTAAATACTAATTCTCTTAAAAAGATTTATTTTTAAATTTTTATCATGTCTATCTAAATATTCTTGAACAGTGATCTTGTCCTCTTTTATAAATTTTTGATTAAGAAGAGTATTTTCTAATATAAATTTTTTAATTTTTCCCTGAATTATATTTTTTTTTATAGAATCAGATTTATTTTTTATTTGAATTTGATCTTCAATAAGATCAATTTCTTCATCTATTAATGAATGGGGTATTTCTTTTTCATGAATAGCTATAGGATTCATAGCAGCTATATGCATTGCTATATTCTTAGCTATAGATATATTGTTTATTTTTTTAGAAAAACCAACTAATGTTGCTATTTTATTATTAGTATTATGAGTATAATTCATCACAAATGGAGAATCTATTTTTTCAAAAATTTTTAATTCTAATTTTTCTCCTACAACTCCCATGTAATTTACAATCATTTTCTGTATACTTCCGTACTCATCATACGAACTAGATAAAAAATCAGTCTTATTATTAAATAACAATGATTGTTTCGAAAGTATGGACAAAAAATTCAAAAATTCAGAACTTTTAGATAAAAAATCAGTTTCACAACTAATTCCTATGATTGTTCCACAAGAATAATTAAAATTTACAGAAGAAATAATAGCACCATCTTTCATTTTATAGGATGAACGATTCATTGCTATTTTAGCTCCTTTTTTTCGTAATACACGGATAGCTTTATTCACATTTCCTTTAGATTGAATCAATGCTTTTTTGCAATCCATAATTCCAATTCCTGTTATTTTTCTAAGTTTAGAAATTTCTTGTATGGAAATTTTCATAATTTTTTATTTACAAAATTTTTATTTTCACGTTCATTTTTATTAATAGAAATTCCATGTTGAATTGCTTTTGACACAAATTTCAAAATAATATCTATGGATTTAGAAGAATCATCATTAGAAGGAATAGGATATTGAATATCATGAGGATTCGTATTTGTATCTACCATAGCAAAAATAGGAATTCTTAGTTTTTTAGCCTCAGTTAGAGCTATTTTTTCTTTATTTGGATCTACCAAAAAAATACCACCTGGTATATGGGTCATATTTGAAATACTTCCTAAATTTTTATATAATTTTGCATATAATCTATCAATTAATAATCTCTCTTTTTTGGACAAAGTATAGAAAGTTCCGTTCTTTTTCATTTTTTCTATATTGTTCATTTTTTTTACAGATTTACGAATCGTTGTAAAATTTGTGAGCAAACCCCCTAACCATCTTTCTGTTATACAAGGCATATTGATATTTTTTGCATAAAAGGAAATTTTTTCTCTAGCTTGAGCTTTTGTTCCTACTAATAATATTTTTTTTCCGTTTTTTGCTATTTTTTTTAACTCATGACAAGCTTCCTCTAACTTTGAAATTGTTTTTGCTAAATCTATGATATGAATTCCTCCTTTTTTCATAAAAATGAAAGAACGCATGTTAGGATTCCATTTTCGTGCAATATGTCCAAAATGAACCCCAGCTTTTAATAAATCTTGAGTATTGATTTCCATACTAATTTTATTTTAACGTTTTGAAAATTGATATTTTTTTCTTGCTTTTTTCTGTCCAAATTTTTTCCTTTCTACTTCTCTAGAATCACGTGTCAACAATCCTTCAGATTTTAGTTTTTTTCTATTTTTTATATCAAACAGACAAAGTGCACGAGATATAGCAAGACGAATTGCTTCCGATTGACCATTGAATCCTCCTCCAAAAACTTTTGCATTAATATCAAATTGTCCCATTTTATTCACTATCTCTATAGGATAGAGTATTTTTGGATGAAGATATTTTGGAAAATATTGGTATAATTTTATAGAATTAATAATTATTAACCCGTTTCCTGTTCTTAAATAAATGCGTGCAAGAGATCTTTTTCTTCTTCCTATAGTATGGATCATAAATTTTTTAATTTCAATGAAATAGGTTTTTGAGCTTTATGTTTATGTTCTGATTTTGGATATACATGTAAATTTTTAAAAATCAATCGTCCTAAACGATTTTTAGGTAACATTCCTTTTACTGATTTATATATTATAGATCTTGAATCTTTATTCAATAAATTTTGAATAGAAATTATTTTTTGACCACCGGGATAACCAGTATAATGAATATATTTTTTGTCCTTCCATTTTTTTCCAGTAAGTTTAATTTTATTAGAATTAATAACGATAACATGATCTCCACAATTTATATGAGGAGAAAAAAAAGGTTTATGTTTTCCCATTATAATACAAGCAATTTTAGTGGATAATCTTCCCAAAATTTGATTTTTTGCATCTATTATTATCCAAGATTTTTCGTAAAATCTTTTTTTAACTGAAATCGTTTTAAAACTCAAGAAATTCATATTTATTTGATTTTATCAATATCAATATAAGAAATTTTAACAAATGACTTTTTGTCATAAAAAACTTTTTTTATGAAAGCTTTTTATTGTCATACTTTTTCTTCCCTTTATTTATATAGGGTTTTATTTTCATTATGGCATAATGATTGGAGTGCTATTGAATGAAATTAACATATGAAAAAACGTAATAAAATGAGTAAAATTATAGGCATAGATTTAGGAACAACAAATTCTTGTGTCGCTGTTATGGAAATTAATGATCCTGTTGTAATTCCTAATTCAGAAGGGAAAAGAACAACTCCATCTATAGTAGCCTTCGTAGAAGGAGGTGAAAGAAAAATAGGAGATCCTGCAAAAAGGCAAGCTGTTACCAATCCGCAAAAAACTATTTTTTCTATCAAAAGATTTATGGGAAGAATGTATTCAGAAGTTACTGAAGAATTGAAACATATTCCTTATAAAGTTATAAAAGGAGGAAACAATACTCCACGTGTTGATATAGAAAAAAGATTATACGCTCCCCAAGAAATATCTGCAATGATTTTACAAAAAATGAAAAAAACAGCGGAAGATTACTTGGGAGAAGAAGTTAACAGAGCCGTGATTACAGTTCCTGCTTATTTTAATGATGCACAAAGACAAGCCACTAAAGAATCTGGAGAAATAGCAGGATTAAAAGTAGAAAGAATTATAAATGAACCAACGGCAGCTGCTTTAGCTTATGGATTAGATAAAAGTAATCAGAATAAAAAAATTGTTGTATATGATTTAGGAGGCGGGACTTTTGACGTTTCTATTCTAGAATTAGGAGATGGAGTTTTTGAAGTTTTATCTACTAATGGAGATACTCACTTAGGAGGAGATGATTTTGATCAAGTTATCATTAACTATTTGTCAAATAAATTTAAGTCGAAAGAAGGATTAGATCTTAGAAAGGATCCTATGGCCTTACAACGTTTAAAAGAAGCATCTGAAAAAGCTAAAATAGAATTATCTTCTTCAAATCAAACAGAAATAAATCTTCCTTATATCACAGCAACAGAATCAGGACCTAAACATTTAGTTTTAACCTTAATTCGTTCAAAATTTGAACAATTATCAGAACCGTTAATACAAAGATCCATTAATCCTTGTTCTAAAGCATTAAAAGATGCAAGTTTAACAACGCAAGACATAGATGAGGTCATTTTGGTTGGAGGATCTACACGTATTCCAAAAGTACAAGAGGAAGTAGAAAAATTTTTTGGTAAAAAACCATCTAAAGGAGTTAATCCAGATGAAGTTGTCGCTATTGGAGCGGCTATACAAGGAGGAGTATTAACGGGAGATGTACAAAACGTATTATTATTAGATGTGACTCCTTTATCTTTAGGAATTGAAACTTTAGGAGGAGTTTTTACAAAACTTATTGAGTCTAATACAACCATTCCTACTAAAAAATCAGAAATTTTTTCTACAGCATCTGATAATCAATCAGCAGTAACTATACGAGTAGGACAAGGTGAAAGACCTATGTTCAATGATAATAAAGAAATAGGTCGTTTTGATTTAGTTGATATTCCTTCAGCACCTAGAGGAATTCCTCAAATTGAGGTTACTTTTGATATAGATGCAAATGGTATACTTAATGTTTCCGCAAAAAATAAAGGAACAGGAAAAGAACAATCAATACGTATTGAAACCTCATCAGGATTAAATCAAAATGAAATAGAAAAAATGAAAAAAGAGGCAAAAGAAAATGCTAAAAAAGATGAAAAAATCAAAAAAGAAATCGAAAAATTAAATGCAGCAGATAATCAAATTTTTCAATCTGAAAAACAATTGAAAGATTATGAAAATAAATTATCTGAAAATAATAAGAAAAATATAGAAGATTCTTTAGAAAAATTGAAACAAGCTCATTCTAAAAAAGATTTTGTTTCTATTGATAATTATATGAAAAAACTAAACGAAGCTTGGACTAATGCTTCTCAAGAAATTTATAACATAAAAAATACAAATAAAAACAATCAATCAAATAAAAAAGAAGATGAAGAAAAAAGAAATAGCAAAGGAAATGAAAATATACAAGATGTAGATTATGAAGAAGTAAAATAAATAAAAATAGATAAAGGGAGTCTTATAATGGAATTATAGAAATTTTAGTTTCACCTCCAGTAACTTTTTCTCCCTTTTTCACCAAAATTATAGAGTTTAATGGTAAAAAAACATCAACTCTAGATCCAAATTTAATAAAACCAAATTCATCTCCTTTTTTTACCATAGAATTTTTTTTCGCATAAATGATAATACGTCTGGCTAAAAAACCAGCTATTTGTCGGAATAATATTTTTTTTCCCTTATTGGTTTCAATTACTGTTGTTGTATGTTCATTATGTGATGAAGATTTAGTTATCCAAGCTATCATATATCTTCCGGGATGGTATTTTACATAAATAACTTTTCCAGAAACAGGAAATCTATTAACGTGTACATTAAAAGGAGACATAAAAATGGAAAGACATATACAATTTTTTTTCAAAAATTCATTCTCAAAAATTCTTTGTATATTCAAAATTTTTCCATCAGCAGGAGATATGATGATTTCTTTTTTATAATTTTTTTCATGAATTTCATAAAAATTTCTTTTTGGATTTCTAAAAAATAAAATGAAAAAAAAATAAAGAATGATAAAAAAAAATGAGGTAAAAACAAAAATTAATCTAGATAATAGAAAAAATGAAAAAATAACTAATATTAATATTATTACTAATGTATATCCTAAAAAAGGAATTCCTTCTCTATGAATCATGATTGTAAAAATTATGTATCATAATTTTATTCAAAAAATATAAACAAAACTAGCTATTACAGTAGCTATAATAGGAATTACAAAAATAAAACTATCTAATCTATCTAAAAATCCACCATGACCAGGAAAAAAAATTCCAGAATTTTTTACGCTACAAGATCTTTTAATGGTAGACTCTACAAGATCACCAATCGTAGAAAAAATGGGAACAATAATAGATAAAATGAACCAATATTTTTCTTTCCATATTTTGGATAAAAAAAAACCCAATATTAGAGAAAAAAATAAACCCCCAATAACACCTTCTATTGATTTTTTTGGAGATATAGATATAGCTATTTTTCTTTTTCCCCATTTTTTTCCTATTAAATAGGATAAAGAATCATTTGTCCATATTAAAATAAATACACCTAAAATTAATTGTTTTCCATGATGAATTATAGCATATATATAAGATGCTAAGTAAAATGGCATAATAATATATACCAATCCAAAAATTAGATGACTTATTTGTACTATTTTTTCTTTGGGAGAATTTTTTGAATAAAATAATTGAAAAGCAAGAAAAATTATGGAATAAGGAATAAAACAAATTACATATAATATTAAACCCTTTTCTTTTTTGATAAAAACATCCATAAGAATAGAAAATAAAAAAAATAAAGAAGAAACTTTAATTAAAGTTGTGTTCGTCTTTAATATCAATAAAAATTCAAATAAACAAAAAAAAGACAACATCATCATTACTATTCTAAAAGTTTTTTCGCCTTTTTCAATAGAAAAAAGAATTAAAATAATATAAATTAACCCGGTAAAAATCCTGATTAAAAAGTCTAAGTTTTTTTTGTTTTCCATATATATACATACTACTTATCCAATAAATAAAACACTCAATAAAAATATGTATTACTGACAGTTAACATATCACCAATATCATCAGGATAAGGTCTTTCTCCAAAAATTGTTTTCAAATCTTCTCTAAAGATAACTTCTTTTTCTAATAATTTATTAGCCAACATAGATAATTTTTTTTCATTGTTTTTCAATATATTTTTAGCTCTTTGATATTGTTCTTTTATAATTTTAGATATTTCTTCATCTATAATTTGAGCCGTTTTTTCACTATAAGGTTTTGAAAAAGAAAATTCATTTTGTCCTGTTGAATCATAGTAAGAAATATTTCCAATCTTTTCATTCAATCCAAAAATAGCCACCATAGACTGAGCTTGTTTAGTAACTCTTTCTAAATCATTTAAAGCTCCAGTAGATATGCTACTAAAAATAATTTCTTCTGCCGATCTTCCTGCTAATAATGCACATATTTCATCTTTCATTTGTTCTGGAGTCGTTAATTGTCTTTCTTCTGGAAGATACCAAGCTGATCCTAAAGATCTTCCTCTTGGAACTATAGTGACTTTTACTAAAGGAGCCGCATGTTCTAGTAACCAACTTATTGTAGCATGTCCCGCCTCATGATAAGCAATTCGTTTTTTTTCATTGGGTTTTATAATTTTGTTCTTTTTTTCTAACCCCCCAATAATACGATCTATTGCATCAAGAAAATCTTGATTTTCTATTTTAGATCTATTTTTTCTTGCTGCTATCAGAGCTGATTCATTACAAACATTGGCTATATCCGCTCCACTAAATCCTGGAGTTTGTCTTGATAAAAAATCGATATCTACGTTATCAGATAATACTAATCTTTTAAGATGTACACAAAATATTTCTTTTCTTTCATTTAATTCAGGTGGATCTACTAATATAGTACGATCAAAACGACCAGGACGAAGTAAAGCTTTATCTAAAATATCGGATCTATTGGTAGCAGCTAACACAATTACATTGGTATGAGTACCAAATCCATCCATTTCTGTCAAAAGTTGATTTAAAGTGTTTTCTCTTTCATCATTTGATCCAGCTATATTACTTTTTCCACGAGCTCTTCCTATAGCATCTATTTCATCAATGAATATGATACATGGAGATTTTTCCTTAGCTTTTTCAAATAAATCTCTCACTCTAGAAGCCCCTACTCCTACAAACATTTCCACAAAATCTGACCCTGATAAAGAAAAAAATGGAACCTTTGCTTCTCCAGCTACTGCCTTTGCTAATAAAGTTTTTCCTGTACCTGGTTGTCCTATCAATAAAGCTCCTTTAGGTATTTTTCCTCCAAGTTTAGTGTATTTTTGAGGACTTTTTAAAAATTCCACTATTTCTTGAACTTCTTCTTTGGCTCCTTCTAAACCAGCTACGTCTTTAAACGTTATTTTTACATTATCATTTTCATCAAATAATTTAGCTTTGGATTTTCCTATATTAAATATTTGACCTCCAGGACCACCGCTAGTAGATCCTATTCTTTTAAATAAAAAAATCCAAAAAACGATTAATAATATAAAAAATATTCCATAATCAAAAAAAAATTTTGTAATAGTATATTCTTGTTGATTTTTAAAATCAATAAGAGTATTTAGATTGTATTTTTTTTTATATTCTTCAAATTTTTTTTGAAAAAATTGCAAATCTCCTATTTCAAATTCATATTGTAATGGTTGTTGTGTTATAAATTTTCTTTCATTATTTTTAATAATGTTTTGAGTAGGATTCTTAAATGATAAAAATTCTTTTTTTAAATAAACATATACTATTTCTCTATGTTTTACTATAATTTTCTGTACTTCGCCTTTAGACAAAATATCAAAAAAAGTATCCTGATCTATTTTTCTGGGATTAGAAAATGAAGACTTGAAAAAAAATATCCCCAAAAATATGGCAAAAATAACTGCATATACCCAAAAAAAGTTGTTTTTACTTTTTATTTTTTTATCTATCATATAAGTTTCTTCATTACTTAATAATTTTAACTAAATAAAAACCTTAGTTTTTTTATTATGAATTTTGATTCCAAAGATTTTCTATATCATAATAGAATCTTAATTGTTTTTGAAAAATATGAACAACAATAGAAACGTAATCAACCAAAATCCATTCTCTATTTTTTAATCCTTCTACATGCCAAGGTTTTTTCTGTAATTTATCTATTGTTATTTTTTCTATAGATTGAGAAATAGCATATACTTGATTATGAGAAATTCCATTACAAATAACAAAATAATCACAAATAAAATTTTCTCGATTTTTTAGATTTATAATAGATATATCTTTTCCTTTAACTATTTGAATTCCTTCTATGATTTTTTTTAATAGCAAAACAAAAATTATTTTTCATATTCGTTAAATGAATCCGACAGGATTTTTTTATATTAATTTTATTTCAAAAAACAAAAATAAGGTTTTCGTTTTAAAGAAATTAAATTTTTTAATATAAAACATTTTGAAAAAATTTATTTGGCCTATAAATCTAATTGTATTAAAAAAAATTCATTCTACAAATCAATATGCTAAAAAATATATTTATGATAATAAATATAATTGGATAGTCATTTGGACAATGAATCAAACCAAAGGAATAGGAATGAATAAAAACTTATGGCATACAGAAAAAAGAAAAAACTTAACTTTTAGCATTGTTTTTAAACCTATTAAAACTTTATATGTAAAAAAAATATACATTATAAATCTTGTTATAAGCAATGCAATACATAAAACTTTATCGAAATCTTATAATCAAAACAATAAAGAAAAAATTTGGATAAAATGGCCCAATGATATCATTATTAATAATAAAAAAATAGGTGGTATTTTAATAGAAACTAGTATTTTTTCAAAAAAAATTCATACCATTATCGTTGGAATAGGGTTAAATGTTTATCAAGAACAATTCCAAAAAAAATGGAATGCTTCTTCTTTAAAAAAAATTTTCAATCTAAATTTGGATTTAGATTCTTTATTCTATAAAATTATAGATTCCTTTCAAAAAGAATATCTTTTTTTTACAATTTATGGAGAAAAAATCATACGAAATTATTATATCAATCATCTATATTTAAAAGATAAAACTTCTATTTTTTATGTTTATAAAACCAATCATTATATTTCTGGAACAATACGATCTATAACAGATCAAGGATTTTTAGTGATAGAATCCAATAAAAAATTCTATTTTTTCTATCATAAAGAAATAGAATTTTTTATTCCTTAGTAGAATTTTTATCTCTTTTATTTGTTATTTTTTTGATTATATTATTCCAATAATTACGTTTTATTTCTTTTTTTTCTTGAATTTTTATGAGGATCTTTTTTTCATTCAACATAAATTCTTTAATAAAAAAGAAAAATCCAATGTTAATGATGTTAGATGTAAAATAATATAAAGATAAAGCAGATGCGTAACTATTTATAAATAATAACATTACAATAGGCATTAAATATAATAAAAAATTCATATCAGGAATAGAAGAATCATTCTCATTTTTGGAAACATTCTTTTTTCCATTATTGCTAAGTTTTGTATAAACTAATAACGCTAAAGAATACAGTAAAGTAAGTAAACTTACGTGATTTCCATAAAAAGGAATAAAAAAAGGTAATTTGAATATTGAGTCATATGAAGTAAGATCTTCTACCCATAAAAAAGATTTTCCTCTCAAATTAATTATAGTAGGAAAAAATTTAAATAAAGAATAAAAAATAGGAATCTGAAATAATGTAGAAATACATCCAGACATTGGATTAATTCCAACATTATGATATAACTCCATTATAGCTCTTTGTTTTTTAAAAACATCTTTTCTATATTTATGATTTAATTTTTCAATCTCTGGACGAATTGATTTCATTATAGCACTTAATTTATATTGTTTATAAGTAATTGGATATAATATAAGTTTCACAACTATGGTCATCAAAATAATAATAACACCATAATTTAAATTTGTTTTTTCCAAAAATTGAAAAACTATTAAAAAAAAATATTTATTGATCCACTTGAGAAAACCCCAACCAAATGGAATAATATTTTCGAACCCATTTTGATATTTTTTTAATATTTTCAAATCTAAAGGACCAAAATAAAAACGAAAAGAAATATCCTCATTTTTTACCGGATCTATAAATGTTTTCAATTGAATTTTTTTTAGGAAAAATCCTGAAGAAAAATTTTCAGATTGAACAAAAACACTTTTTAATATTTTTTCTGGAATGAGTATAAAAGAAAAAAACTGTTGTTTATGAGAAATCCATTTCACTCCATATATATTTTTATTTTCCGTTTTTTTTTCAGATAAATATTTGACAGAATCAAAATGATTCATATTTTCATTATCAGAAGAAGCAGAATAACATACTTGAGTATAAGTATTTTCCCAATCTCTATCCTTTTCTAGAGATAACATTTTATGTTCTAAATTTAAATAAGAAACCAATCCTTTCTTTTTAAAAAAAGAAAAGTTTCTGGTTCGAATAGAAAAGCCAATATCATACTGATTTTTTTCTCCTATTGTATATACATAATCTAAAAATCCTCTTCCATAAGGATTTTTAGCTCTCATAGTAAGAGTTTTAATTCCAGATTTTTGATTTTTTTCTAAAAAAATAGGTTGAAAATATAAAGTATTTGTATCAATATTTAATCCTTTTTGATTTAAAAAAGATAATTTGTATAAAAAACTAGAATTTTTAATTAAATAAAGATTTTTAGCATGATATGATAATAAAGAATCATATGCCTTATATTTCTTCAAAAGAACATCATGAATTCCTCCTCCCAAACTAGAGATTTTAAGTTTCAATACGTTGTTTTCTAATAAAAAAAAATAATTTTTTTTTCTTTGATCCGTAATAGAAAATTCTTGATGATTTGAATCAAGTTTCTTAGAATTATTATATTTATTGGTATTAGTATGATTATTGTTATTAAAATAAGTAAAAATTATTAAAACAGATAATATAAGAATCAATCCTATTATGGAACTATAATCTAAATTTTTATCCTTCATATATAAGAAGAATTCTGATAAACTATAGATATCTGTACAAAATTAGTAAATAAAGGATGTGGATGAGTGACTGTACTTTGATATTCTGGATGATATTGAACTCCCAAGAAAAAAATATGATCTTCTAATTCTAATGCTTCTACTAAACCTGTTTCTGGATTTACTCCAACTACTTTCATTCCAGCATTAGAAAATGATTCTAAATAACTATTATTAAATTCATATCTATGACGATGTCTTTCAAAAATTTCTTTTTTTTTTCCATAAATAGAATATATTTTAGATCCTTTAACAAGAGTACATCTCCAATTTCCTAAACGCATTGTTCCTCCTGTATGAGTCCGTCTTTTTTGTTTTTCCATTAAACTTATTACTGGATGAGATGTTTTTGGATTTGTTTCAGAACTTTCTGCTTCTTTTAATCCTAATACATTTCTAGCAAATTCTATTACGGCTATTTGCATCCCCAAACATATCCCAAAAAATGGAATTTTATTTTCTCTTGCATATTTTGCTGCAAGTATTTTTCCTTCTATTCCTCTATTTCCAAATCCTGGAGCTACTAAAATTCCTGAAATTCCTTTAAAATATGTTTTTATATTTTTTTCTTTGATCATTTCTGAATAAATCCATTTTATATTAACATAAGTTTCATTTTCCGTTCCTGCATGAATTAAAGCTTCAGTAATTGATTTATAAGAATCATGTAATGAAACATATTTTCCAACCAATGCAATTTTGGTTTCAAATTTTGGATTTTTATATTTTTTAATAAAAATTTTCCATTTTTTCAAATCTGGAATAGTGTGAGTAGATAAATTCAAATGATTCAGTACTACTTCATCAAAATTTTGTAAATGTAATAAATAAGGTATTTCATATATAATTTTAGTATCTATTGATTCAATAACATGTTTTGGTTTCACGTTACAAAATAAGGCTAATTTATTTCTAATATTATCGGATATATGTTTTTCTGTTCTGCATACTATGATGTCTGCTTGTATTCCGTTTTCCATTAAATTTCGAACAGAATGTTGTGTTGGTTTTGTTTTTATTTCTCCAGTAACCGTGATATAAGGAAGCAATGTCAAATGAATGACCAATCCATTAAATTTTCCTAATTCCCATTTTAACTGACGTACTGATTCAATATAAGGTAAACTTTCTATATCTCCTACAGTTCCTCCTATTTCAGTAATAATAATATCATAATCTTTTTCAGTGGATCCAATAATCTTGATCCGTCTTTTAATTTCATTAGTAATATGAGGAATAACTTGAACGGTTTTTCCTAAATAGTTTCCTTTTCTTTCATTATCTATCACTGTTTTATATATTAATCCAGATGTTACATTATTTTCTTTTCTTGTGGATTGATTTAAAAATCGTTCATAATGACCTAAATCTAAATCTGTTTCTGCTCCATCTTTTGTTACAAAACATTCACCATGTTCATAAGGATTTAAAGTTCCTGGATCTATATTAAAATAAGGATCTAATTTTAATAAAGAGACCTTATATCCTCTAGCTTTTAATAACATTCCCAACGAAGCCGAAACAATTCCTTTTCCCAAAGAAGAAGTTACTCCTCCTGTAACGAAAATATATTTTGTCTTCATTAAAATAAAAATACAAATTCCATTTTTTTCTTGTTTTTACTTGTTGACTTATATTCCATATTCATTTTCTCTTTTCTCTAATTCCATTAGAGAATTATCATTCAAAAAACGAGAATTTATGATTTTTTTTTTATATTTACCAAATTCGGAGCAAGTCCTACACAATCAGCTCCCTATAAATCCTCCAGGGTGGGAACACAGCAAAGGTATTAGGTTTGTAGCGATGTGATGTAGTCAAGCTTGCTCCTTTTTTATCATAACAAAAGAATGGTTTTTTATGGAAGATTCGTTAAAATGTAATTTTTGTGGAAAAAATCAAAATAATATCACTTTTCTTATATCGGGAATTAACGGACAGATTTGTAATCTTTGTATAGAAAAAATTTATTCCATCATTCAAAAAAAATTTTTAGTAAAAAATACTCCTGAAAATCACAATGAATTTATAGATATAAAAAAACCCAAAGAAATAAAATATTTTCTAGATAAATATGTTGTAGGACAAAATGAAGCAAAAAAAATCATATCCGTAGCTGTTTATAATCATTATAAACGTATTCAAAAACAACATGAAAATAAAAATTCTATAAATATAGAAATAGAAAAATCTAATGTATTATTAATTGGAAAAACAGGAACAGGTAAGACTTTACTAGCAAAAAGTATATCAAGACTTTTAAAAGTACCTTTTGCTATAGCTGATGCTACTACTCTAACTGAAGCAGGATATGTAGGAGAAGACGTCGAATCCATTTTAACGAAACTATTACAATCTGTAAATTATGATATAAATTCTGCTGAAAGAGGAATCATTTTTTTGGATGAAATAGATAAAATTTCTAGAAAAAGTAATAATCCATCTATTACTAGAGATGTATCTGGTGAAGGGGTACAACAAGCATTACTCAAAATATTAGAAGGATCTGTAATCAATGTTCCTCCACAAGGAGGAAGGAAACATCCAGATCAAAAAATGATACAAATCAATACTGAAAACATATTATTTATAGCTGGAGGAACTTTTGATGGAATAGAAAAGATTATTTCTGATAGAATAGAAACAAAAGCTATAGGTTTTATTTCTAAAGAAACAAAAAATATAAAAGAAAAAAATTATCTAAAAAACATTCTTGCCGAAGATTTAAATAAATTTGGATTAATTCCAGAAATTATAGGAAGATTTCCTGTTATTACTTATTTAAATCCATTAAACAAAAATACGTTAAAAAAAATTTTAGTTGAACCAAAAAATGCTTTAATCAAACAATACAAAAAATTATTTGATATGGATCATATTTCATTAAATATTACAGATGAAGCATTGAATGTTATAGTAGATAAAACTTTTCAATTGGGATTAGGAGCAAGAGGTTTACGAACATTTTGTGAAAAAATATTTTTAGATTATATGTACGATATAGAAAACATTAATCGTACATTAAATATAGATCAAAATATTGTAAAACAAAAACTATTTTATTCTTAATTGATTAATTTCCATAATTGTTCTATCAATTCTGATAAACCTTCTTTTGTAAAAGAAGAAATGAAAACAATGTTTTCATTCAATTTAAAAAATATTTTTTTGATCTCTTTTTTTTCTTCATTATTGATTAAATCCGATTTAGATATTGCTAATAAACGTTTCTTTTTTAAAAGATTTGAATTAAACTTTGTTAATTCATTTAACAAGATTAAATATTCTTTTTTTTTATTTTTTGTATTTGAAGAAACTAAAAATAATAAAACGGAATTCCGTTCTACATGTCTTAAAAAATGATGTCCTAACCCTTTTCCTTCAGATGCTTTTTCTATGATTCCAGGAATATCAGCTACTAAAAAAGAATTAAAATCTACTTTTACCACTCCTATATGTGGAGTTTTTGTCGTAAAAGAATAATTCCCTATTTTAGGTTTTGCTTTCGTAATTGTAGAAAGTAAAGTGGATTTTCCAGTATTAGGAAAACCTATAAATCCTACATCTGCTAAAATTTTTAATTCTAAAAAAATCCAATTTCCTTTTGTTTTAATTCCAGATTGTGCATAATGAGGAGATTGAATTATAGAATTTTTAAAAAAAACATTTCCTTTCCCTCCTTTTCCTCCTTC
This sequence comes from Blattabacterium cuenoti, assembly GCF_014251755.1. Lineage (NCBI taxonomy): Bacteria > Pseudomonadati > Bacteroidota > Flavobacteriia > Flavobacteriales > Blattabacteriaceae > Blattabacterium > Blattabacterium cuenoti. The sequence goes on from NZ_CP059200.1 coordinate 427,828, forward strand.
AAATAAAATTTTTTTTTGAGAATTCTTAGTGATTTCCATTATGATATTTTTTTTTTCATCTTTTACTACAGTTCCTACAGGAACTTTTATTAATAAATCTTTTCCATTTTCCCCAGTTATGTTTTTTCTTCTTCCCGGAAAACCGGACTTAGCTATCCAATGTTTATGATATCTTAAATGTAAAAAAGTATGAATATGAGAATTTCCTTGAAGTATAATATCTCCTCCTTTTCCTCCTGTTCCTCCATCAGGTCCTCCTCTAACTATACGTCTATCCCTATAAAAATGAACACATCCAGTTCCTCCATCTCCACTTTTGCAATAAATTTTTATAAAATCGATAAAATCGTTTTTCATATTTTTATTAGTATAACAAATTCAGAATTTTTTTTTCTATAAAAATAGAAATTTTTTCTACAGACAAAGAAGCGTTTAATTTTATTATGCTATTTTTCCATTTATAATTCTCCCATATTAAAGAAGTTTTTTTATGATATTCTTTTATTCTTCTTTGAACTGTAATAATATCTGTATCATCATCACGATGACTTATTTTACCTCTTTTTAACAATCTATTTATTATCAAATTTTTTTGAATAAAAAAATAAAAAATTATATCAATTTTTCCTAAACAAAATTTTTTTAATACTTCCTCTAAAGAATAAATTTGATTTTTAGTTCTAGGATATCCATCATAAATAATTCCTTTAGCTTTAAAATGTTTTTGAATTTCCATATTTAACATGTTTGTGGTAATTCCATCAGGAACTAATATTCCTTTATTTATATAACCACTAGCTATTTTTCCTAGACTAGTTTTTTTTGTTATATGATCTCTGAATATTATTCCAGTAGATAGGTGTATGAACCCAAATTTATTTGATATGATTTTAGCTTGAGTTCCTTTTCCACAACCTGGTGGTCCAAACAATATAATATGTATCATACAACAACAAAAATTATGAATTTTATGCAAAGAAAAACACAGTAAATAATAAAAAAATGAGTTTTTTATTATTTTTAAGTACACAATAAAATAATCTATATGGAAATATATATAGAAGAAGTGTTATTTTCCTTATATTTTTTTCTTATTATAAATGAATAGCTTTACCATAAGCATTAGCTATAGATTCTATAATAGACTCACTTAATGAAGGATGAGGATGTATACTTTCCAAAATTTCATAACCAGTAGCTTCCAATTTTCTAGCAACCACCACTTCTGAAATTAAATCTGTGACATGATTTCCTATCATATGACATCCTAACCATTCATCATATTTATCATCAAAAATAACTTTTACAAAACCACCAGTATTCTCATCAGAAATATCCCGACCTAAAGCACTAAAAGGAAATTTTCCTATTTTTATTTGAAACCCTTTTTTCTTAGATTCTTTTTCTGTATAACCAACTGAAGCTATTTCAGGAAGTGAATAAACACATTTTGGAATATTATTATAATCTATTTTTTGAAAACTAAAAGCTTTTATATTTTCGATGCAATTGATTGCCTCATGCGAAGCAACATGAGCTAAAGAAGGAGTTGGAATTACGTCTCCAATTGCATAATATCCATCTATGTTTGTACAATAATTCTCATCTACAACTATAAAGCCTTTTTCTGTTTGAATCCCTATTTCTTTTAATCCAATACATTGAATATTTGGAACAATTCCTATAGCGTATAATATTGTATCTGCTTTTAATACAATATTTTTTAATGATGTTTTAACATCAACAATGACTTCATGACTTTCATGATTATAAGTGATTTTATTGATATTAGAAGATACATAGGTTTCAATTCCCATTTTATAAAAAGAAGATCTTAAATAATCAGATAAATCATCATCTCCATTAGGAAATAACTTAGAACATATTTCTATAATAATAACTTTTGTACCCATAGAATGATAAAAATAAGCAAATTCTAATCCTATAGAACCAGAACCAACAATGATTATCCTTTTTGGAAGTGAAGATAAAGATAGAGCTTCTCTATATGTTATAATTTTTTTTCCATCATATTTAAATTTTGTATCAATTTTAGGAATTGCCCCAGTAGCAATAATGATATGTGAAGCAGAATATTCTCCTATACTTTTCTCTTTTTGAACAATTTCTATTTTTTTTCTTTTTTTTAACTTGGCATTTCCATAAACAACATGAATTCCATTTTTTTTCATTAAAAACAAGATTCCTTTTTTAATTTGATCAACTATTTTTCTACTTTTAGAAAGAACTTTAGAATAATCTATTTCTATATTTTCATTATTGATACCAAATAATTCTCCATTTTTTTTTATGGATTGTAAAAATTTAGCACTATTCAAAAGTGATTTTGTAGGAATACATCCCCAATTTAAGCATACGCCTCCCATAGATTCTTTTTCCACTATAGCTGTTTTCATTCCAAGTTGTGCTGCACGTATGGAAGCTACATAACCTCCAGGTCCACTTCCTAAAATAATAACATCAAAATGCATAATCAAAATATAAATAAAAACATCATAAATTTACAGATTTTTCTATTCAATAAAAGTTTTTCAAAAAAACAAGTAAGAGTTCTTTGTTATTTGTGAAATAATTATAAATTTGTTGAACCAATATTATGTGAGAGAACTTATGAAGTTTTTTATAGATACAGCTAATTTAAAAGAAATTAATGAGGCGAGAAAATTAGGTTTTTTAGATGGAGTGACAACCAATCCATCTTTAATATCAAAAGAATCTGTTTTTAATCAGAAAGAAATTTATGAACATTATATATCTATATGTGAATGTTTAAAAAACAACGAAAATTTAAGTGCAGAAGTTATCAGTACGAGTTATACTAATATGATACAAGAAGGAGAAAAACTTGCTTCTCTACATCCTAGAATTGTAGTAAAAATTCCCATAACAAAAAATGGAATCAAAGCTATTAAATATTTTTATAATAAAAAAATTAAAACTAATTGTACCCTTGTTTTTTCTATAGGACAAGCTCTCATCGCCGCTAAAGCTGGAGCTAGTTATGTTTCTCCATTTTTAGGAAGATTGGATGATCTATCTTATAACGGATTAAATTTAATCCGAGAAATAAAAAGTATATATGAAAACTATCACTTCGAAACCAAAATATTAGCTGCTTCTATCCGTCATCCTTTACATATTACAGAATGTTCTAAAATTGGAATACATGCTGTAACTTCTCCTTTAAATGTTATTAATTTCCTATTAAATCATCCATTAACTGACATAGGTTTAAACAAATTTATACAAGATTTTCAAAATAAAATACAATAATTAGAAATTAGATTTTTATTTTTCCGTCTAATAAATATTGAATAGAAATAGAAGTAGGTTTTGGAATTTTTTCATATAATTTTGATAATTCAATTTGCTCTTTATTCTCAAAAATTTCTTCTAAATTGTTTTTATTTACAAGATTAAATTCTTCTAATTTAGAATATAAATCTTCTTTAATTTGATTATTTATCTTTTGACTTATTTTTTCTAATATACATATAGTTTCATATATATTTTTTTCAGATTTTTTTTCAAGATGAATACAATCTATAGTTTCCGTATTTGTTTTAACATTATTAATGTTTTTTAAAAAATTCATACATAAGTAAAATTATAATCGTTTTAATTTTTTCTATAAAGAAAAACCTTTATTTCCATATTTCAAAAATCTTTTTTTTCGGAATAAAATTCATAAACATTAGAAAAATAATTTGAATCAAAATTTTTTAGTTTTATGAAAACTTTTCATGTCTTTATCAAAAAAATACAAACTTCCTTTATCTGCTCCTATTAATTCTATTTTATCTAAAATCATTTTAATTAAAGCTTCTTCTTCAATTTGTTCTTCAACATACCATTGCAAAAAATTATATGTAAAATAATCTTTTTCTTGCAAAGAAATTTCTACTAAAAAATTGATTTCTCTAGAAATTTTTTGTTCATGTTCAAATAATTTCATAAATAATTCTTTTATAGATACGTATGTTATATTTATAATTGTTTCTCTTCCATATAGAATTACATTTCCTCCTCTTTTATTAAGATATCTGATTAACTTTAACATATGAATTCTCTCTTCATTTGAATGCTCGTATAAAAATTCACATATTCCTTCATAACCTTTTTTCTCTACCCAAGAAGCCATAATTAAATATAATTGAGAGGATTCTGATTCTCTATTTAGTTGTTTTGTTAATCCTTTTTCTATTTTTTCACTAAGCATACTTTTCAGTTATTGATTTATTTCGTTTAATGAATGTAACATTCTTTTTCTTAAAGATGGAGTTCCAACTAATAATGGTAATCTTACATATGGATGACATATTCCTATAACACTTAAAAAAGTTTTGATCCCTGTAGGATTTCCTTCTTCATAAATAAGATCTATTATTTTCATAATATTGTAAAAAATAGAAAATGCTTTTTTCACATCATTCCTTTTTGCCAAGGATATCATATGAGAAATTTTATCAGGGATACCTTGAGCAATTACAGAAATAACGCTTTCTCCTCCACTTAATATAATAGGTAAGGTCATATAATCATCTCCTGATATTACACTAAATTTTTTTGGTTTACACTCTAAAATTCTATAAGACTGTAAAATATTTCCAGAAGCTTCTTTTATTCCTATTATATTATCAAAATCAAAAGCTAAACGTAAAACAGTATCCGGTATAATATTAGATCCTGTCCTTTTAGGAACATTATAGAGAATGATATTTGTTTCTGTACAATTTACAATTGATTTGAAATGTTGATATATTCCTTCTTGAGAAGGATTATTATAATAAGGAGAAACTGAAAGAATAGCATAAAAATCCGATAAATTTTTTATGCTATCAATTTTGTTTACAATATCTTTCGTATTATTTCCTCCTAGTCCTAATATTAAAGGTAGTTTTTTATAATTAGCACTTTGAATACATTTTATGACATCCCATTTTTCTTCCTGTTTTAAGGTAGTTGTTTCTGCTGTAGTTCCCAATGCAACTAGATAATCAACATGATTATCCAAAACATATTGAACTAATTTTTCAAGTCCATTAAAGTCAATTGTCCCATTTTTTTTAAAAGGAGTAACTAACGCTACACCTGTTCCATTTAATTTTTTCATAATTTATTACATTTTATATTATATTCATGCAATTATAATTTTATTAGTAAAAAAAAATAAAAACAGATGTAAGCGTACAACATAAATATGAAATTAAAGACTAATAGTCTTTTTTTGCTCTTGGCCTAGCTGCAGATACAATAATATTCCTACCCATAAATTCTGTCCCATTCAATTTTTCTATAGCTTGTTTGGCATTTTCTTCATTAGACATTTCTATAAATCCAAATCCTTTACTTCTTTTATTTGACGTAGACTCATCAAAAATTATCTTAGCATGAGTAACTTCTCCTACAGATTCAAAATATTTTTTCAATTCTTGTTCTGTCATGTCATAAGATAAATTACCTACGTATAGTTTCGTATTGTCCATATTAAAAATAAATTGTTTTAAAAGCAAATTTAGAGAAATATTTTTTCTCAAAAAGAAAAATATATTACCTGAATTAAATGCAATTTAAATAATGATTGATTTTATTTACAAAATAAGTTATATAAAGATTTTATTAAAAAATTATAAATAAAACTTTATAATGAATAAAATGAATAATTTTTCTATTATATCATCATTATTGGACAATGATTTTTATAAATTTACAATGCAAAATGCTGTAATTAAACTGTTTCCATTAGTAAAGGCAAAATATGAATTTATCAATAGAGGACAACACTCTTTTCCTAAAAATTTTTCCAAAATCCTAAGAGAAAATCTAAATAGAATGGCTTATTTAAAACTTTCAAATGAAGAAAGAGTTTATTTAGAAAAATATTGTCCTTATTTAGATTCTTCTTATTTAGATTTTTTAAACAAATATCAATATAATCCAAAAGAAGTAAATATTTTTCAAAAAGGAGAAAACATAAAAATGCATATAAAAGGATTATGGAGTAGAACTATATTATGGGAAGTTCCTATAATGTCCATTATATCTGAGTTATATTATAAATTAACAAAATCTCAAAATATATCAGAAAAAAAAATTACGGAACTAACAAAAGAAAAATTAAAAAAATATAAAAAATTACAAGTAAAAATTGGAGAATTTGGAACAAGAAGAAGATATTCTTATAAAGTACATAAATTAGTTCTAGAAACATTAAAAAAAGAAGGAGCCCCATTTTTCATAGGAAGTAGTAATGTTCATCTTTCTCATGTTTTTTCCATTAAACCAATAGGAACTCAAGGACATGAATGGATTATGTTTCATGCTGCAAAATATGGATTTAATATAGCAGATCGTATAGCTATGGAAAATTGGTTAAATATTTACAAAGGTAAATTAGGATTTGTTTTATCTGATACATATACTTCTCCAATTTTTTTCAAAAATTTTAATAAAAAATTATCCAATATTTTTCAAGGAATAAGACATGATAGTGGAAATCCCATCTCCTTTGCAAAAACCACTATAAAACATTACAAAAAATTAAAAATAAATCCTATAAAAAAAAAAATTATGTTTTCAGATAATCTTAATCCATGTAAAGTCGCTTATATTTCTTCTTTTTGTAAGAATCAAATAAATACTTGTTTTGGAATAGGAACCAATTTTACCAATGATGTAGGAGTTCCTTCTATGAACATAGTCATAAAAATGACAGAAGCAATTCCAGAAAAAAAATGGATTTCCGTGGTAAAACTTTCTAATGTTCAGGAAAAATCTACAGGAAATAAAAATATGATTTTTTTAGCAAAAAAAATTCTTCATATTATATAAGAAAAATAGTTTTTATTATGTATGTCATAATGACATTATGTATTTTTATTCGTTATGATTAAAAAAATGTAAATGAAATATAAAAATTTTTATATAGAAAATTATGGTTGTCAAATGAACATATCAGATAGTGATATTATCACTTCTATTTTGTTGAATCATGGTTTTGTTCTATCTGAAAACTTAGATCAAGCAAATATAATATTATTAAACGCTTGTTCTATTCGAGAAAAAGCAGAATTAACCCTAAAAAAAAGATTAGAACAATTAAATTTTTGTAAAAAAAAGAAAAAAATATGGATTGGAATTATAGGATGTTTTTCAAAAGAAATTCAAAATTTTTTTTGTACCAAAAAAATGGTAGATTTTTTTATTCCTCCAGATTCTTATAGAGAAATCCCTAATTTTATTTATTATTCTATAATGGGAATGCAGTATCTTTCTTATCTTAAGAAAAGAAATGAAACTTATGCGGATATAAGTTTTGTAAAGACAAAACAAAATAACAAAAAAATAACATCCTTTTTAAGTATAACAAGAGGTTGTAATAATATGTGTACATTTTGTATCGTTCCTTTTACCAGAGGAAGAGAAAGAAGCAGTGATCCCAATTCCATTATTAAGGAATGTAAACGTTTATATCAAAATGGATATAAAGAAGTAACTCTTTTAGGACAAAATGTAGATTCTTACCTATGGATAGAAGAAAAAAACATGAATCAAAATCAAAAAAAGGTTGTAGATTTTTCAAAACTTTTGGATCTTTTAGCCAAAGAAATCCCGATGATGAGAATTAGATTTTCTACATCTAATCCTCATGATATGTCTAATAAAGTACTAGAAGTTATTTCTAAACATAAGAATATATGTAAACATATTCATCTACCTGTACAATCTGGTAGTAACAAAATATTAAAATTAATGAATAGAAAATATACACGAGAAGAATATCTCTTTTTGGTACAACAAATAAAAAACATTATACCTGAATGTTCTATTTCTCATGATATTATTGCTGGATTTTGTGATGAAAATGAACAAGATCATCAGGATACCATAAATTTAATGAATGAAATAAAATATAATTATGGTTATATGTTTTCCTATTCTCCTAGACCTGGAACTTATGCTTACAGAAAATTAAAGGACAATGTTCCTCAACATATAAAAAAAAAACGACTACAAGAGATCATTGATTTACAAAGAAAACATTCATTTTATAGAATGCAAGAACATTTAGGTAGAGTAGAAGAAATTCTAATAGAAGGAGAATCAAAAAAAAATAATCAATATTGGTATGGAAGAAATACACAAAATTTGATCGTAGTTTTACCTAAAAATCTTCTCAAGATAGGAGATTACGCTCATGTAAAAATAACAAACACAACATCTGCAACTTTAATAGGAGAACTTTACATATGATATAAAAAAAAATAAAAACATGGAATCCATTTCTATCCAAAATATAAAACAAAAATTTGGAATCATTGGATATGATTATGCTTTGCATAGAGCCTTAGAAAAGGCAATACAAGTAGCAACTACTGATATTTCAGTATTAGTTCTTGGAGAAAGTGGAGTGGGAAAAGAATTTATACCCAAAATAATTCATCAATATTCTTCTAGAAAACATCATACTTATATTGCCGTAAATTGTGGAGCTATTCCAGAAGGAACTATTGATAGTGAACTTTTCGGACATGAAAAGGGTTCTTTTACAGGAGCTACAAGTATGCGAAAAGGTTATTTTGAAGGATCGAATGGGGGTACTATTTTTTTAGATGAAGTAGGAGAACTCCCATTAACCACGCAAGTTCGTCTTCTTAGGATATTGGAATATGGAGAATTTATTAAAGTAGGATCTTCTAAAATTCAAAAAACTAATATCCGTATTGTTGCTGCTACTAATTTGAATATAGTAGAGTCTATTCAAAAAGGAAAATTTAGAGAAGATTTGTATTATCGTTTAAATACAGTACAAATTAATGTACCTCCTTTACGTTTTCGTAAAAACGATATTAAATTTTTATTCAAAAAATTTTCCAATGATTTTTCAGAAAAATATCATATGCCTTCTATAACATTGACTGAAGATTCTTTAAAATATTTGGAAAATTATCCTTGGCCTGGTAATATCAGACAATTAAAAAATTTAATAGAACAAATCTCTGTAGTGGAACCTACACGTGAAATTTCTATAGAAAAATTAAAAGAATATATTCCAGAAAATATTCCATCGATATCCTTTTCTAATCATAATAATAATGTAATAGAAACAAGATCTTTTCATGAGAGAGAAAAAGATTTTTTATACAAAATTTTATTTGATATGAAAAAAAATTTGAATGATTTAAAAAATATTACTTTTCAATTGATTAAAAATAATTCTAATACTAGATTTATTGAAAAAAATCAACATCTTATAGAAAAAGTTTTTGGAAAAATGATTCATAACAGGGATGATTCTATTTTTCAATTAGAAGATTCATCTAAATCCTCTTCGGATTTAGATTATGAAGAAGTAGAAGAAGATTTATCCAAAAATGAATTTTCTTCTTTTTCTTTACAAAAAAAAGAAATAGAATTTATTCAACAAGCTTTAAAAAAAAATAATGGAAAAAGAAGAAAAGCTGCAAAAGAATTAGGAATTTCAGAAAGAACATTATACAGAAAAATTAAACAGTATGGCTTATAAAAAAATTTTTTTTGTTTTTATTTTTACATTTTTTATGATAATTAGTTGTTATCATTCATCTTTTGATGAAAAGAAGACAATAGAAATAGGAGAAATTTCAGAACAAGTTAATATACCTAGAAGATCCATTTCCTTTGATTTTAAAAAAAGTATTGAAGATTATATAATGAAACATAATCCTTCTAATTTAGTCTTAAAAAATGGAGATGTTGTTTTACAATGTGTATTTTTACATTATGCAATTATTCCATTAGAAAATGATCCTTTGAAAAAAATCAAAGTAACAGCAAAAATATCTTACATAGATAAATCTGAACCAGAAAAAAGTTGGGAAAAATCTTTTGTCGTATCTGAAGTCTTTCCTAAAAATAAAAAAGATCTTTTTTCAAAAGAAATTATTGATAAAATTATAGAAAAATTAACAATTCAAGTATATCATAAAATATTTTATGATTTCGATAATAACTGGTAAATAAATAATAGATAAATGGAAAACATGTCATTTATAATCATATTTGGTTTTTTTATTATTTTAACATGTATTTTACTTATGCTGGTTATATTAATACAAAATCCTAAAAAAGAAAGTATTCATCAATCTTTTATGGAAAAAAATTTTAGATTTTTTGGAATTAAAAGAACAAATACATTTTTAGAAAATATTACTTGGATTTTATCCATTATTATATTTTTTTTGATTTTATTCTTCAATTTTTTACTAAAATCAAGACATTGAATAATTTGAATAAATTAAATATGTCATAATGACATTAAACACTGATTTAATGAAAAAACTTTCAAGTTTTTTCATTTGGCATGTTTTTGGCTTTTTGAACGATTAGAACCGTTAACTTTAAAAATTATTATATGGTGGAAATAAAGATCAAACCTCTAGCAGATCGCGTTCTTGTACAACCTGATCCTGCTGAAAACAAAACAGTTTCAGGTATTATTATTCCTGATACAGCAAAAGAAAAACCACAAAAAGGAACAATAATTGCCGTAGGAAAAGGAAAAAAAGATGAACCTATGAATCTAAAAAAAGGAGACAGAGTTTTGTATGGTAAATATTCTGGTACAGAATTGAAATGGGAAGGAGAAGAATATCTTATTATGCGAGAATCCGATGTAATCGCTATCATATGATTCATAACTAATTAGTTAGAAAGAATAAAATCAGGAAAATAAATTTATTAAAAATTTAAAAAATTATGGCAAAAGATATTAAATTTGATATTGAAGCAAGAGATAAATTAAAAAAAGGAGTAGATGCATTAGCAAATGCCGTAAAGGTAACTTTAGGACCAAAAGGAAGAAATGTTGTATTACAAAAATCCTTTGGAGGGCCTCAAGTAACTAAAGATGGAGTTACTGTTGCTAAAGAAATTGAATTAGAAGATTCTATAGAAAATCTGGGTGCTCAAATGGTGAAAGAAGTTGCATCTAAAACTAATGATGTAGCTGGGGATGGAACAACAACTGCTACTGTATTAGCTCAAGCTATTGTTAGAGAAGGATTAAAAAATGTAGCAGCTGGAGCTAATCCTATGGATTTAAAAAGAGGAATAGACAAAGCTTTAGAAGTCGTCGTTTTAGACTTAAAAAGACAATCTAGAGAAGTTGGAGGAAATACAGAAAAAATAAAACAAGTAGCTTCTATTTCTGCAAATAATGATGAAAAAACTGGAGCTTTAATAGCTGATGCTTTTGAAAAAGTAGGAAAAGAAGGAGTCATTACCGTTGAAGAAGCAAAAGGAACAGATACATCTGTAGATGTTGTTGAAGGAATGCAATTTGATAGAGGGTATCAATCTCCTTACTTTGTGACAAATACTGAAAAAATGATAACAGAATTTGACCAACCTCAAATTTTATTATCTGATAAAAAAATAGCAGCAATGAAAGATTTGTTGCCTATATTGGAACCTGTAGCTCAATCTGGAAAACCTCTATTAATTATATCTGAAGAAGTAGAAGGAGAAGCCTTAGCCACATTAGTGGTTAATAAAATACGAGGCACTTTAAAAGTCGCAGCTATTAAAGCTCCTGGTTTTGGAGATAGAAGAAAAGCTATGTTGGAAGATATAGCTATTCTTACAGGGGGTACTGTAATTTCTGAGGAAACAGGAAGTAAATTAGAAGATGTGAAATTACATATGTTAGGAAAAGCAGAAAGAGTTATTATAGATAAAGATAATACTACCATAGTAAATGGAGGAGGAAGTAAAAAAGATATAAGAGCACGTGTAGATCAAATTAAAGCTCAAATAGAATCTACAACATCAGATTATGATAAGGAAAAATTACAAGAACGTCTTGCAAAATTGGCTGGAGGAGTTGCTGTTCTTTATGTTGGAGCCGCTTCTGAAGTTGAAATGAAAGAAAAAAAAGATCGTGTAGATGATGCTCTAAATGCGACTAGAGCTGCGGTAGAAGAAGGAATAGTAGCAGGAGGAGGAGTGGCTTTAGTTCGTGCTATTAAGTCCTTAGAAAAAAAAACAGGAGACAATGTAGATCAAGATACGGGAATACAAATTGTAAGAAGATCTCTTGAAGAACCTTTACGTCAAATTGTAGCTAATGCAGGAGGAGAAGGATCTGTTGTTGTAGCCAAAGTAGCAGAAGGAAAAGGAGATTTTGGATATGATGCTAAAATTGGAGAATACAAAAATATGATAGTAGAAGGAATTATAGATCCAACTAAAGTAGCTAGAGTTGCATTAGAAAATGCTGCTTCTGTATCAGGTATGTTATTAACTACTGAATGTGTCGTTACAGAAATAAAGAAAGACGATCCGAATGTTGCACCTCCAATGCCTGGAGCTGGAGGAGGAGGAATGGGTGGAATGATGTAAATCAAAATGAATGTATGTGACTCAAAAAAAAATAGTGTCTTTAAGGCACTATTTTTTTATAACCATTGTTTCTGAATTTTTAAAGTTTGTTCAATCACATCTCTTACACATCCTTTTCCCCCTTTTTTAGGGGAAATATATTTTGATACGTCTTTGACTTCTTGAACGGCATCTATTGGAGAACAAGGTAAGGCTACAGATTTCATGATCTCAATATCAGGAATATCATCTCCCATATAGAGAATTTTTTTTTTCGTAAGATTCAAAATCTTGCAATATTCATCTAAATATTTTTTTTTATTATCTACCCCTTGATAAATATAAGATATATTCAATTCTCTCAAATGTCTAAAAACCATCAAATCTGAACCTCTTGTTATAATACATAAATTGTATCCTTTTTTTTTTGCTAATTGTATTGCATAACCATCTTTAGCAAACATTTTTCTTACCAGATTTCCATCTGAAAACAAATTCAAAGTACAATCTGTCAATACTCCATCTACATCAAATATGAACGTATTAATATAATTCATTATACTTATATAATTCTCCATATAAACAAACATAAAAATAATCAACTAATCATTTAATCATTAATTTGTCTTTTTTACAAAAAAAAAGCTTCCATTCTTTTTCCGTAAAAAAAAGAAAAAAAATTCAAAATAAATAATGTTTTCCTTAAATATCTTCGAAATTAATATTTGTAAAATTTTTTATTTCTGATGTTTTTTTTTGAACTTCTTTAGTTTCTTGATTGTATGTAGTATGATGATTTTTAAAATCTTTTTGATGACGTTCTGAAATGACCTCTCTTCCTTTTTCATTAATAATAAATCGAATCATATCATCAAGTATACTTTGAAATTTTGAAAAATCTTCTTTATACAAATAAATTTTGTGTTTTTTATAAGTTACTTCTCCCGTATCAGAAAAATTTTTCTTACTTTCGGTTATTGTCAAATAATAATCACCAGCTCTTGTTTCTCTTGCATCAAAAAAATAAGTTCTACTACCAGTTTTTAGAGTTCGTGAACAAATTTCATTTCTTTCTTTGATATTTTCTTTTTCGTCCATTTCAAAAAATATTATAATCCTAACTCAGCAAATCTAAACAAAAAAAATGGGTCATCCTATTTTTTTATCATAATTATTTAATTAAAATGAATTTTTCATAAAAAAATAGGATGATTTTCTATTTTTGATATTTTTCCGTTTTTTAAAACAATAAATAAATCAAAATCGGAAATAAAAGAAGTATCATGAGTTATAATAATAATAGTGCTATATTTCATTTTTTCTTTAACATAATGAATAATTCGTTTTCTTGTTTTTTGATCTATAGCAGAAAAACTATCATCAAATATAAGAATTTTTGGATTTCTGATAACAGCTCTAGCTATACATATTCTTTGTTTTTGTCCTCCAGATAAAGTAATTCCTCTTTCTCCTATAATAGTTTCATATCCATTTTTAAAATTTAAAATATCATTTTCTATCATAGCTATCCTAGCTGCATCATATACTTTACATGGAGTTATTTTTTTTACACTTCCTAAAGCTATATTATTGTAAATAGAATCTGAAAAAAGGAAAGATTCTTGAGGAACATAACCAATGTTTTTTCTAAAATCATACAAATTGTGATCTTTTAAAGATAAATTATCTATTAATATTTCTCCTTTATGAGGATCATATAAACGGGATATTAATCTTCCTATAGTTGTTTTTCCTGATCCTGTTTCTCCCGTTAAAATTAACGTTTTTCCTTTCATTAAAGTAAAGTTTATTCTACTAACTGTATGATTTTTTTTATGATATTGTTTTGGATTACATTCATTCTTTTGATTACAATAAAAAAAACTTACATTTTTAAATTGAACTTTTCCAAAAATTTTTGTTTTTATTAAATTTTTATTCAAAATTTCAGGTTTTACTTTCAAAAATTCACTAATACGAATTAATGATACTTTAGCTCTTTCTGATATGGAAACAACCCATCCTAATATAATAAAAGGAAAAATTAAAACATTTACATACGTAAAAAATTCAGCTATGGTTCCAATCTCTTTAATTTCTCCTTCAAAATATTTTTTTCCTCCAAAAAACAAAATTAATAAATGACAAATTCCTATGAAAAATATAATAACAGAAGATAGTATAGTGTCAATTTTGGCTAATTCTATATTTTTTTTTTTATATTTTAATATAATTTTTCTATGTTTTTCTTGAAAAAAAGATTCTGATACAAAAGATTTGATAATGTGAATTCCTGAAAAAGTTTCTTGTATAAAAGAACAGATAATAGATTGAAAATTTTGAACTTTTTTGCTTCTATTGGTAACAGAAATACTGATACAGTATATAGAAATAAAAAGAATAGGAATGGGTAAAATAACATAAAAAGTCAGGATCTTATTAATCCGTAACATTTGCATAAGAACCATAAAAAAAAGAATTATAAGATTCAAAAAATACATTATTCCAGGACCTATATATTGTCTTACAAAAGAAACGTCTTCTGTAAGACGGTTCATTAAATCACCTGTAGAATTTTTTTTATAAAAAGACAAACTTAATTTTTGATAATGTGAAAAAATTTCATTTTTTATATCAAATTCTATCATTCTAGACGTGGTAATTATACATTGTCGCATATGATATTTTACAAATCCACCTATAATTGGAACTATTAATATAATACTAGCATAAATACAAATGTCTTTTTTTAAAAAAAAAGAGATAGAATCTGATGAATTTGAAAAATTGATAAATAGATTTTTTATGGTATTAACAGATTTTCCGATATAAGGAATAGGAAATAAAGTTAAAATATTTGATACTAAAATTAATAAAAACCCTATACACAAACGAAATTTGTACTTTCTACAATATCTTTTGCTAAAAGCAAATAAACCACTCATATAACATACAAAAATACAAACTTTTTAAGTTTTGATTTTTTATATTTATATAATTATTGTACAAAAATTTTGTTGTGCATAAAACATCAACATTATTATAATAAAAAATGTCAGTAAGACGACACTTTAGAATAAGAAGTTTACAGTTTTTATATGCTCAACATTTATCAAAAATGGATTCAAATAAAGTTGAAGAAAATATGCTTAGAAGTATTGAATCGTTACATCATCTTTATATTTTTCTTCTTTATTTAATTTTAAAAATTAGAGAAAATGCTATGAAAAAAAAACTCTGTAATCAGAATCATAAAACAGATTTTATTCAAAAATTTGCATACAATTCAGTAATAAAAATACTATCTAAAAATAAATATTTAATAGAGGAATATCGTTCTACAAAAAATTCAGAAAAAATTTTGTGGAACCAACAATACGAATATATTTTTATATTTTTGCAAAAAATGCAAAAATCAAATTTTTGCAAAAAATATTCTATAAAATCCTTTTCTTCTTTTGAAGAGGAAAAAAGATTTATAATAAAATATTATAAAAAGTTTGTTATTCCAAATAAAAAATTAATAGAATATATAGAAGATTTATATTATTTTCATGGAGAAGAGGATTTATACATTGCTCATACTATGGTATGTAAAACTTTACAATTTATCAATTATTCCACTCCTAAAAATTTTAAATTATACAATATTTACAAAAATGATGAAAATAAAAAATTTGTTATTAATTTATATCGAAATACAATTTTTCATAAGGAAGAATTTAATCGTTTAATTAACGATATATCATGTAATTGGGATATCAAAAGAATAGCAATTATAGATTTAATTATATTGCAAATGGCTACTTGCGAATTTTTATATTTTCCAAATATTCCTCCTAAAGCAACTATGAATGAGTATATAGAAATTACGAAAATATTTTGTATGGAAAAAAGCAAAATTTTTATTAATGGTATTTTAGATCAAATATTTAAATTTTTATATAAAAAAAATAGAATATTTAAAATAGGAAAAGGACTCATATAAGTAGTAAGTTTATAATAATTTTACTTAAAATATTATATTATGTTTTTTTCATTACAACAAAATTCTATTACAAACACCATTGTGATGTTTGTATTAATCTTCATCATATTTTATTTTTTCATGATACGTCCTCAAATCAAAAGACAAAAACTTGAAAAAAAATTTCAGGAACATTTAAAAATAGGAAATTTTATTGTAACAAATTCAGGAATACATGGTAAAATCATAGATATTACAAATTATTTTTGTATACTAGAAACTATCACAGGAAAAATAAAACTTGAAAAAAATACAATTTCAAAAGAATTAACCCAATTACGTTATAGTAATAATAATACTAATAAACAAAAATCATGAATGTAATAAAAAAAATAAAATTGATAGGAATAACGGGAAAAATGGGATCTGGAAAAAGTTTATTTTCTTTTTTTTTAAAAAAAAAAGGAATTTCTGTTTATTCTTCAGATCAAAGAGGAAAAATATTAATGAATCAAGTAAAAATTATAAAACAAAATATTATAAAATATTTTGGTAAAGATTCTTATAGAAAAAATAAAATAAATAAAACTTATTTATCTGAAATTGTATTCAAAAATCCTACAGCATTAAAATTATTATGTACAATCGTACATCCATGGATATCACTAGATTTTAAACAATGGATATCATCTATTAAAATACAAAAAAAAACTTTATATGTTATAAAGGAATCAGCTGTATTATTTGAAAGTAATAGTTATAAGGAATGTGATTTTATCATAACTATTACTTCACCTAAAAAAAATATGATCCAAAGAATAATAAAAAGAGATAATATAAATGAAAATCAAATCATAGATAGATTGAAAAATCAAATATCTAATCGACAAAGAGAAAAAAAATCCAATTTCATAATTAAAAATTATTCATACACATACTATCTACAAAAAGAAGCAGATAGAATACATAAACTATTAGAAAAATTAATTACACAAAAAAATCAATAAATATGGGAAAAGGAGATAAAAAAACTAGGAGAGGAAAAATAAGAAATAAAACCTATGGAAACCTTCGTTTAAATCCAAGAAATAAAAGAAAAAAGAAATTAAAAATTATCACATTTTCTGGTACTACTATCACCGGTAAAAACCGATAAAAAATAGATCAATTGAGCTAAACAACCCAAAGCTGAAACAACGTAAGTCATAGCTGCCAAATTTAATGATTCTTTTGCTTTATGATATTCTTGATAATTCACCACATTTTTATTTTTTAACCAAGTCAAAGCTCTATTACTTGCATCAAATTCTATAGGTAATGTGATAAAAGAAAAAATCACAACTAAAAAGAATAATCCTATTCCTAATTTTAAAATCAAAGAATCATTTCCTCCTGAATTATAAAAAATCGTTAATCCAGATATTATCGCTATATTAGTAAATTTAGAACTTAAATTCAAAATAGGAATTAAATGATTCCGTAATTTTAGTAAATTATAACCTAATTGATGTTGCAAAGCATGACCACATTCATGAGACGCCACTGCAATTGAAGCTGCGGTCCTATCATTGTAAACTTTTTCACTCAAATTAATTGTTTTATTCATGGGATTATAATGATCAGTCAATTCTCCTTCTATAGAAATAACATTCACATCATTGATTCCATGGTCTGCTAACATCTTTTCTGCTATTTCCTTTCCACTCATACATGAATGCAAATATAGTTTAGAATAATCTCTAAACTTTTTTTTCAATATTGAATTTACAATAATACTCACCAAAACAGTGATACCTACAATAAAATAGTAAGTCATAAAAATCTATTTTCAAACAAAATTATTAATTTATTGAATAAAATAAAAATATATATAAATTAGCTTGATGTCAAATTTTTGACTATGAATATACCAAGAGTCAACAACCTAAAAAGAGTCGTTATTATTGGTGCTGGATTTGCAGGATTACAAGTAGCAAAAAAATTAAGGAGAGATAAATTCCAAGTGGTTCTTATAGATAAAAATAATTATCATACTTTTCAACCTCTATTGTATCAAGTAGCTACAGCAGGATTAGAACCAGATTCTATCGCACATTCTATTAGAAATATTATAAAAAAAACAAAAAACTTTTTCTTTAGATTGACTATTGTTCATTATATCAATACAAAAAAACAAAAAATATATACAAATGTAGGAAATTTATCTTACGACTACTTAATTATGGCAACAGGATCTGTAACCAATTATTTTGGAAATAAAAATATAGAATCTTTTGCCTTACCCATGAAATCTATTCCAGAAGCTTTAAATTTAAGAAGTCTTATTTTACAAGACTTTGAGTCATCTTTATTAACAAAAGATGAAAAAAAGAAAGTGAGACTTATGACTTTCGTCATTGTAGGAGGGGGTCCTACTGGGGTAGAACTAGCTGGAGCTTTAGCTGAAATGAAAAAATACGTATTACCACATGATTATCCTGATTTAGATATTCAATATATGAATATTCATTTATTACAAGCTACTTCTAGATTATTAGATGGAATGTCTGAGGAATCAGCTAAACAAGCTTATAAAAATTTGAAAGAGTTAGGTGTTATTATTTGGTTAAATTCTTTAGTAAAAGATTATAACGGAGAAATAGTTTTTATGGAAAACAATCAAAAAATAGAATCTTCTAACGTGATATGGGCCGCAGGAGTAAAAGGTGCTATTATTAAGGGTTTTTTAAAAGAAGACATAAAAGGAAATAGAATTTTAGTTGACAATAATCTTAGGACCATAAGATATAAAAATATTTTTGCTATTGGAGATATTGCTTTTATAAATACAAATCGACATTATCCTAATGGTCATCCTATGACAGCTCAACCTGCTATACAACAAGGAAATTGTTTAGCTAGAAATTTGAATTGTTTTTTAGATAATATTGAAATGAAACCTTTTATTTACAAAAACTTAGGTTCAATGGCGACTATTGGAAGAAATAAGGCCGTATGTGATTTTTCCTATATAAAACTAAAAGGCTTTTTAGCATGGATTGTTTGGATGTTTGTTCATTTAGTCAGTTTAGTAGGTTTTAGAAATAGAGTCATAGCTCTAACAAATTGGATTATTCAATATTTCCATTATAATAAAAGTGTACGTCTAATTATAAGACCATTTCATAGAAAAAAAAAAATTATTTAAAAACAAGTTGAGAAAGAATATTTTTTATTTTATTTTCTGTTTCCACATATTCTTGATGGATATTGCTATCCACAGTAATTCCGCTACCAGCATATAAAATCATTTCTTTTTTATCTTTTTTTATTTTTACACATCTTAAATTCAAATATAATTCCATGTTAGTTTTATGAACTATTCCAAGAAATCCTGTATAAAATTGTCTTTCGTATCCTTCATTTTTATGAATAAAATCTAATGACTTTTTTTTAGGGTATCCACATATAGAAGGAGTAGGATGTAACCCATTTAATATTTCATAATAATTAGGTTTTTCATAAAATGAAAAAAGAATTGGAGTTTCTAAATGTTTTAAATGACCTATTTTTATAATTTTTGTATTTTTTATATGAATAGAACCTTTATAAGATTTTAATAAATGAAGAATATATCTTATTACAATTTTATGTTCTTCTGTTTCTTTTTTTGTCCATTTTTTAGATCCCCAAATAGTTCCTGCTAAAGCTGATATGTTTAATTTTTTATTATGACATTCCATTAACAATTCAGGAGAACATCCCATCCAAAATCCATAATGAAAATTATACCAAAGACTAACCAAAGCATTGGGATAAGCATGAATTAATTTTATAAATGTATTTTTGAAATAAAAATTTCGAAAAGAAATTTTTATAAATCTGGATAAAACAACTTTTTTTAGAAATCCTTTTTTTATATTTTCAATAGCATTTTTTATTAATTTTTTATATTTGTAAGAATCTGTTAAAAAAGAAGAGTTTTTTTCCCAAAAAGAAGGAAATATATTTGTCTTGTTATAAAAATTTTGTATATCTACACAATAGATATTTTTTGGATATATTTTTATGGTCTGATCGTGTTTAAAATTTTGAATTAAAAAAAAATTTACGCCAAAAGAATAATCATAGTGGGAATAAAAAAATATTTTTTTATCATAGGGTTTTCTAAAAACAACAAAACTATTATGGTTATAATAATTTTTTAGAATTTTTTTATATAAAGAAAAAACACTAATTTCTATTGACATACTTTATTTTTTCGGAATTATAATATTAGTTAATTTACAAAAACTAATAATATTTTTTTCTTCATCAGAAACATGAACTTGAATAAAATGTAAAATATTTCCTTTATGAAAAATTTTTGCTTTGGCAAACAGAATTCCTTTTTTTATTTTTATGGATCGAATATGATTTGTAGAAATTTCAATACTAAAAACTTTAAAATTGTTTTTTTTTTCATTTATAATATTGATAAAAGAAATAGAACTTCCAACACTTTCAGCTAAAATTATAGTTGCTCCTCCATGTAAAAAACCAAAAGGTTGAAATATTTTAGAATTTATAGGCATTTTTGCTATCAGTGTATCTAAATGATTTGATAAAAAAATAAATTGAATTTGCATTATGTTTATCAATGTATTTTTTTTCAAATCATTTAACTTATTTAATAATTCTTGAGTTCTTTCTCTCATACATACAACATAAAAAAAAACAATCTTAAAACAAGATTGATTATTCTTGTTTATATAAACCAATTTACATTATTATATAAAATCAAAAAAAATTAGTGAATATGAAAAAAAAACAAGATTCTGAAGATCTTATTCCTTTAATAGGAATGGATAATCAAATTATAGGATTTGAAAAAAAAGAAAAAATTCATATAAAAGGATTACGACATAGTGCTGTTTCTGTTTTCATTTTTAATCTAGAAAACGATTTAATGTTGCAAAAAAGATCTTCAAAAAAATATCATTCTTCTTCACTTTGGACGAATACTTGTTGCAGTCATCCTAAAAAAAACGAATCTGTTTTAACAGCAGCACATCGTTGTTTGATAGAAGAAATGGGGTTCGATTGTTTTTTAGAACAAAAATTTAGCTTTACTTATCATGAATTTTTTAGTAATGGATTAATAGAAAATGAACTAGATCATGTTTTTGTCGGTTTGTATGAACAATATCCAATTCTAAATTTTAAAGAAGTGGATAATTGGAGATGGATTTCATTAAATGAATTAATTGAAAATATTCATACTTATCCAGATTCTTATACCATTTGGTTAAAAATTATTATTAAAAATCATTTAAATCAATTAAAATATATAAAAAAATATGATAGCTACTATAAATAGAAAAGGATATTTTAGCGCAGCGCATAGGCTCTATAATAATCATTGGGATTATAAAAAAAATATTGAAATGTTTGGAAAATGTGCACATCTCAACTATCATGGACATAATTACAAATATATTGTAAGCATTACAGGAGAGATAAATCCTGAAACGGGATTTGTTTTCAATTTACAGAAATTGAAATGCATTCTTTCTGATGAAATAGAAAAACTTTTTGATCATAAAAATATTAATTTGGATATTATAGAATTTTCATCTATAAATCCCACTATAGAAAATATGGTTATTTTCATATGGAATCGAATAAAGAAAAAAATATATTCTAATTTTAAATTAGGGATAACTTTGTACGAAACAGAAAATAATTTTGTTGAATATGACGGAAAATAAAAAAAATATTATCAAAAAGACAATCTTGTATGATAATCACATCCGTTTAGGAGCTAAAATGGTTAACTATTCCGGGTTTTATATGCCACTTCAATATACTTCTTCTTTAACGGAACATATGCATGTAAGAAATGATGCTGGAATTTTTGATGTCAGTCATATGGGAAAATTTATCTTAGAAGGAAAAGATTCTGAAGATCTCATTCAATATTTAACCACGAATGATATCTCTAAAATAAGAATTGGACAAGCTCAATACACTTGTTTAATTAATGATAAAGGAGGAATTATAGACGATTTAGTCATTTATAAAATTTCAGAACAAAAATTTTTACTTATAGTGAATGCTGTTAATATTGAAAAAAATAAAAAATGGATCAATGATTATATAAAAAAATATGAATATAGCAATATAGTATTGATAGATACTTCTTTAGAATATTCTCTTTTAGCTATTCAAGGTCCATTATCTTTATTTTATACTCAAAAATTAACAAATATTTCATTAAATAAAATTTCTTTTTATCATTTTGAAATAGGAGAATTTTTAGGAATAAAAAATGTATTAATTTCTAGGACAGGATATACAGGATCTAAAGGAATAGAAGTTTATGTTTCCAATGAAAATGCAAAAAAAATATGGAATGAAATTTTAAAAATAGAAAAAAACAAAATAATTCCTTGTGGAATAGCAAGCAGAAATTCATTGAGATTAGAAATGGGATATCGATTATATGGACAAGATCTTTCTGAAAAAATAACTCCTATAGAAGCCAATTTATCTTGGATAATTAAATTTGAAAAAAAATTTATAGCCAAAAAAATATTACAAAGACAAAAAAAAGAAGGAACATATAAAATGTTTATATCTTTTCTTGTTAAAGAAGAAAAAACAATTCCAAGACAAGGGCAATTATTAATAAATGAAAATGAAAATCCTATTGGTTATGTAACTTCTGGTGTTTATTCTCCAGTTCTAAAAAAAGGTATTGGAATAGGATATCTAACAACAAATCAAAAAAAAGAAAACTCTGTATTTGTTCTTATGAGAAAAAAAAAAATACCCGTTAAAATGGTTAAATTACCTTTTATAAAAATTCAAAGTTGAATAGTTGATTTTATCAAATTATAAAAAAATCATAGTTTTATTAAGAAAAAAAAACAGAATCATATATATAAAACATATTCAAAAAAATTTTTTGTTAGCTATTCCTGTATTTTTTACCCAGTTAGGTATAATATGTATAGGTTTATCTGACAATATAATGGTTGGTTTTTTAGGAAAAAAAGCTTTAGCTTCAGTTTCATTATCTAATGCTGTTTTTTTTATTATGATCATTTTTGGTCTTGGAATATCTACAGCTATTTCTGCTATAATTGCATCTATAGATGCAAAACAAGAGTATAGAAAGGGAGCTATCATTTTTTATCATGGATTAGTTTTAAATTTTTTTTTATCTGTATTAATGTATGGATTAATACAAATTTTTTGCTATATTTTTCCTTATTTAGGACAACCTAAAGAAATATTGAATGAAACTATTTCTTTTTTGAAAGTAGTATCCATTTCTTTCATACCTTGGATGATATTTGAAGTTTTTAGAAAATTTTCAGAAGGATTATCTTTGGTATTTCCTGGTTTAATTGTTACTTGGATTTCCGCTTTTATTAATATTATATTAAATTATATATTTATTCACGGAAGCTATGGTTTTCCGAAATTGGGTATTGTTGGCGTTGCTTATGCTACTCTAATATCTAGAACAACGATGTTGATCGGAATTTTGATTTTATTGTATCAACACAAAAAAATACATAATTATTATAAACAATTCCAATATTTTTTTTTAAAAAAAAAATATTTAAAAAAAATATTAAAAATCGGAATTCCTTCTGGATTACATATGTTCTTTGAAATGAGTGCTTTTTCCATTTCTTCCTTTATATCAGGAAGATGTGGAATCAAAGTATTAGCCGCTCATCAAATAGTTATGAGTTTAGTTTCTTCCACTTTTCTTCTTAGTACAGGTCTATCTGTGGCTGCTACAATAAGAATAGGAAATCAACTAGCTCTAAAAAATTATTTAGAATTAAAAAGAATAGGAATCTCTATTTTTTTTATGGGAATTATTTTTATGTTGATCTGTAGTTTTTTATTTTTTTTCTTTCGAAGTTTCATTCCTTCTATTTATATCAAAAATGATGAAGAAGTGATTAAAATTGCAAAAAAAATGATAGTTATTGCTAGTATTTTTCAATTATCTGATGGATTACAAGGAATTATTCTTGGAGCATTAAGAGGTTTACAAGATGTTCATATTCCCATGTGGATTAGTTTTTTTTCTTATTGGATTATTGCTATACCTACAGCATGGTTTTTGTCTATTAAAATGGGAGGAATAGGAGTATGGATTGGATTGGGTTTTGGTTTAACAATATCATCTATGTTACTTTTTATAAGATATAAAACTATACTTAAAAAAATAATACAGATGAAATAAACATTTCATATTCAAACAAATAATTCATCATAATAATATTATAGTTCGTGTTAAATATATATATTTGTTGTTATACATATGTATAAAATTAAAATTTTAATAGCATTTTTATCATTTTTTCATGAAAACATTTCAAGAATACGATTTTTTTGACGATAATATCATTCAAGCCATAGAAGATATTGGATTTAAATATCCAACACCAATACAAGAAAAAGTGATTCCTTTTTTATTGTCTTCAGAAAAAGATATTATAGCATTAGCCCAAACGGGTACAGGAAAAACAGCTGCTTTTGGACTTCCAATTATTCAAAAAATGAATTTGAAATACACTTTTCCTAAAGCTTTAATTTTATGCCCTACAAGAGAATTATGTATACAAATAACACGTGATCTTTGCCGGTTTTCGAAATTTTCATCATTTATAAAAATTGTTTCTTTATATGGAGGAGCAAACATTAATTCACAAATCCAATCTTTGAAAAAAAAAACTCATATTATAGTAGGAACTCCAGGAAGAATTATTGATTTAATAAAAAGAAAAAAATTATACTTTAATGAAATTCAATATTTAGTACTTGATGAAGCGGATGAAATGCTAAATATGGGATTTAAAGAAGAATTAGATTCTATAATAGAAAAATTACCAAAAAAAAGACAAAGTTTATTGTTTTCGGCAACAATGTCTAGATATATGAATGTTATAGCTCACAAATATTTAATAGATCCTGTAGAAATTGTAACGGGGAAAAAAAATATAGGTTCCGATGATGTAAAACACGTCTATTATATAATAGAAAAATTGAATAAAAAATATTTAGCTTTGAAAAGAATTTTGGATATAAATCCTGATATTTATAGTATTATATTTTGTGGAACTAAAAAAGAAACTAAAGAAATAGCCGAATTTTTAATCAAAGATGGTTATAATGCTGATGCTTTATATGGAGATCTTTCACAAGCACAACGTGAATCCGTTATGAACAGATTCAGAAATAAAAATTTACAATTTCTTGTAGCGACAGATGTCGCCGCTCGTGGATTAGATGTAAATAATATAACTCATGTTATTAATTACAATCTTCCAAAAGAAAGTGAAAGTTATGTCCATAGAAGTGGACGTACGGGAAGAGCTGGAAATACGGGTATTTCTGCTTGTATTATTCAAACCAAAGAAATTAGAAATTTAAAGGATTTTGAAAAAAAAATTGGAAAAAATTTTTACCGTGTTATGGTTCCTACTGGAGAAGAAATATGTGAAAAACAACTATTCTATTTTATAGAAAAAATAAAAAAAGTAGTCGTAAATGATAAATTGATGAAAAAATTTCTTCCTGAAATACAAAAAAATTTAGAATTCTTTGACAAAGAAGAATTAATAAAACGTTTTTCATGGATTGGATTTAATCACTTCATAAATTATTATAAAAATTCTAAAGATCTAAATCCTGTTTTTTATAAACAAAATTATAGTTCCTCGTACAAAAAAAAAAAAACTTTTTCAAAACTATTTTTAAATATAGGATATAAAGATAATCTAACAAAATTAGGATTAATAAACTTAATCAACCAATCAGTTGATAATTTAAATATTTATATTGGTCATATAAAAATTTTATCAAATTTTTCATTGTTTGAAGTAGAAAAACGTTATAGGAACAAAATATTAATAGGAATGAGCAGGATTAATCATTTAGGAAGACCTATTTCGATCGAAATAAAAAACTAGTTTCGTAATGGCAGGAAATATTTTTGGAAATTTGTTCAGAGTTAGTACTTTTGGAGAAAGTCATGGAATCGCATTAGGTGGAATTATTGATGGATGTCCAGCAGGAATAGAATTAAATTTTAAAGAAATTCAATATGAATTAAATAGAAGAAAACCTGGACAATCATCTATAGTAACTCAAAGAAATGAACCCGATAAAGTAATTTTTTTATCTGGAATTTTTGATAATAAAACGACAGGAACACCCATTGGATTTGTCATTTATAACAAAGATCATAAATCATATGATTACCATCATATTCGAGAAGTTTATCGTCCGTCACATTCAGATTTTACATATGAAAAAAAATATGGAATCAGAGATTACAGAGGAGGAGGACGTTCTTCTGCAAGAGAAACAACATGCCGAGTTGTAGCTGGTGCTATTGCTAAACAATTAATCAAAGATATTACAATTGCATCTTATGTTTCTTCTGTAGGTGATATATCTATAAATAAATCTTATAAAGAATTAGATTTGTCCAGAAAATCAATAGAAAAAAATCCTATAAGATGTCCCGATACGGATACTGCGGAAAAAATGATATCCAAAATTCAAGAAATAAAAAATAAAGGAGACACTATAGGAGGTATTATTACTTGTGTGATTAAAAACATTCCAATAGGAATTGGAGAACCTGTTTTTGAAAAATTACATGCTGAAATAGGAAAAGCTATGCTATCAATTAATGCTGTAAAAGGGTTTGAATATGGAAGTGGATTTGATGGAACTAAGATAACTGGTTCTCAACATAATGATTTATTTAAACAAGATGGAACAACCAAAACAAATTTATCAGGAGGTATACAAGGAGGAATTTCAAATGGAATGGATATTTATTTTAGAATAGCATTTAAACCTATAGCTACGATAATGCAAAAACAAAAAACTATAGATAAACATGGGAATGTTGTCCTTATGAAAGGAAAAGGAAGACATGATCCTTGTGTTTTACCTCGTGCTATTCCTATTGTTGAATCTATGACCGCTTTAGTTTTAGCAGATTATTGGATGTATACTAAATTATCTAAATATTCTTCAATAAAAAAAAATTGAATCAAAAACTTATCATTTTTATTGTAGGCCCTACTTGTGTAGGAAAAACTTCTCTTTCCTTATTTTTAGCTGAAAAATTTCATACTGAAATTTTATCTTGTGATTCTAGACAATTTTATAAGGAATTAAAAATAGGAACATCTATGCCTACTATAGAAGAACTATCTCGTATTCCTCATCATTTTATTGGACATTTAAGTATTCATCAGACATACAATGCAAAATTATTTGAAATAGATTCCTTAAAAAAAATTTCAAAATTATTCACTAAACATTCTGTATTAATTATGGTAGGAGGATCTAGTTTGTATGAAAAAGCAGTAACAGAAGGGTTATCAGAATTTCCTAAAATCAATTTTAATATTAGAAATAATTTGATTTATCATTTTAAAAAAAAAGGAATTTCCTTTTTGCAGGAAACATTTTTTAAATTCAAAAAACCAGGCGAATCAATAGATATTGATAACCCTATACGTTTAATTCGATATTTAGAAATAGTTCAGTCTACAGGAAAAAATCCTTCTTTTTTTTACAATACAAAAAAAAAAAGAAATTTTATAATTTTGAAGATAGGATTAACAATGCCAAGATATAAGATTTATTCTAGAATCAATAATAGAGTAGATCATATGATGAAAATAGGTCTATTAGATGAAGCTAGACTCTATTATAATTATAAAAATTTAAATAGTTTACAAACTATTGGTTATCAAGAAATTTTTGAATTTTTTTCAGGAAAAAAAAATGATTTGAATAAAAGTATAGAAAAAATAAAAAGAAACACTAGAAGATATGCCAAAAGACAATTGACCTGGTATAGAAAAGACTCATCAGTTGTATGGTTTGATTCGAAGGAAGAAAATAAAATCTTAGATTTTATTCTAAAAAAAACAGTGGGCAATACTGGATTCGAACCAGTGACCCCCTGCTTGTAAAACAGATGCTCTAAACCAAACTGAGCTAATTGCCCTGTTTACTCAAATGTAAGAAAAAATTTTTATAATATAACAAGATTTCGGATACAACAAACGTACTTCCACTTATTAAAATCAAATCATTTTTATTAGCTTTACTTTTAGCAAATAAAAAAGCCTTCTTTACAGAAGAAAAAAATTTTATTTTTTCATGATTTTTAAATATATTACTGACTAATATTGACAAATCATGTACAGAATATTTTCTATCTATAGAAGGTTGACAAAAATAATAAAAAGATTCAATAGGAAAATATTTTAACAATTGATCTACTTTTTTTTCTTTTACAAAACCCAAAACTAAATGTAATTTTTCATATGATTCTTTTTTTAATTGATTACTAATCATATATATACCTTCTTCATTATGAGCTATATCACAAATAATTTTTGGATTTTTTTCTTGTAAAATATGCCATCTACCTTTGAAATTAGTATTTTTTATTACATTTTCCAATCCTTTTTTTATTGATTGATTAGATACTATGATATTTTTTCTGTAATGTAAAATACTTATAGTTTTTAATACAAGACTTCGATTAAAATTTTGATAATCAGCTTTAAAAGGCATTTTATATTGAAAATCTTTTTTAGTTTTTACGGAAAAATAAATGGGGGAATTTTTTTTTAGGGCTTCTTGAAGAAAAAGAAATCTAACTTTTTTCGATATTTTTCTTCCTATTATTACTGATACGTTTTTTTTTATAATTCCAGCTTTTTCCAAAGCAATTTTAAATTGATTATTTCCAAGTGTTTCTGTGTGATCTAGACTAATATTTGTAATTATAGATATTTTTGGAATTATCAAATTAGTAGAATCCAATCTTCCCCCCATCCCTACTTCAATAATTGCTATATCTACTTTTTTTTCTTTAAAATATTGAAAAGCTAAAGCTGTGTTCATTTCAAAAAATGAAACTTTTTCTTTTTCTAGAAATTTTTTATTTTCATTTACAAAATTTACAATAAAACCTTTTTCTATCAAAACACCGTTATAGGTTATTCTTTCTCTAAAATCTATTAAATGAGGAGAAGTAAATATTCCTATTTTATATTTTTCTTCTTGTAAAATAGAAGACAACATATGTACTGTAGATCCTTTTCCATTTGTTCCTCCCACATGTATACTTGGAAAATAATTTTGGGGATTTCCTAAATGAGAACAAAAATTTTGTATTCTATTTAAACCAGGTTTATATGATTTCAATCCTGTTTTCTGATAGATTGGAAGACGTTTAAAAATCCATTGAACTGTTTCTGTATAATTCAAATATTAACCCTATTAAAATAACATAGTACAAAAATATATTTCTTTTCAAGAAAAAAATTGATTATAATTGATTATATTCGTTCTATAATTAGTTTATAATTCTTTTTTTAAAATAAAGTCACATCTACATTTTATTGAAAAAATTATAGAGGAAGATATAAAAAACGGATTTCCTATAAAAAAAATAAAATTTCGTTTTCCTCCTGAGCCTAATGGTTTTCTTCATATTGGACATATAAAAGCTATATGTTTGAATTTTGAGTTAAGTCAAAAATATAAATCTTCAATCAATTTAAGATTTGATGACACTAATCCTATAGGAGAAAATAAAAATTTTATAGATTCTATAAAAGAAGATATTCTTTTTTTAGGATTTCATTGGGACCATGAAAGTTATGCTTCAGATTATTTTCCTCAACTTTATAAATGGGCAATAAAATTAATTAAAGAAAACAAAGCTTATGTAGATGATCAATCTCAAAATATAATCCAATTTCAAAGAAAAAATCCTTTTGAAATAGGGATTGACAGCAATTATAGAAATAGATCTATAGAAGAAAACCTGTTTCTTTTCGAAAAAATGAAAAACGGATTTTTTGAAGAAGGATCTTGTGTTTTAAGAGCTAAAATTAATATGAGTTCTTCAAATATGAATATGCGAGATCCAATTATGTATAGAATTTTACGAAAAAAACATCATAGAACTAGATACCAATGGTGTATTTATCCTACTTATGATTGGACACATGGATTATGTGATTATATAGAACAAATATCTCATTCTTTATGTTCCTTGGAATTTGAAAATAGACGTCCATTATATAACTGGTATTTAGATCAAATTTATATTGATAATAAAGAAAAAATCAGACCTAAACAAATAGAATTTTCAAGATTAAATTTAAGTCATACTATAACTAGTAAAAGAAAAATTCAATATTTAATTGAAAAAAAAGTTATTCAATCTTGGGATGATCCACGTATCTTAACAATATCTGGATTAAGAAGAAAAGGATATACTTCTGTTGCTTTAAAAAATTTTATTCATCAAATAGGGATTACTAAAAGAAATAATATCATAGATATATCTTTTCTTGAATTTTGGGGAAGAAAACATTTAAACAAAATAGCTTACAGAGTTATGGTAGTATTACATCCAATTCAATTAATTATTGACAATTATGCAGAAGATACTACTGAATGGGTTGAAGTAGAAAATAATCCAGAAAATTCTAATTTTGGAAATAGAAAAATTCCTTTTTCCAAATTTCTATATATAGAAAAAGATGATTTTTTGGAAAAAGAAAAAAAAAATTTTTTTCGTCTTTGTATTGGAAAAGAAGTAAGACTTAAAAATGCTTATATCATAAAAGCAAATTCTGTAATAAAAAATAATAAAGGAAAAATAAAAAAAATACATTGTACTTATGATCCTAAAAGTCAATATGAAAAAAAAACTAAAATTGAAGAAAAAGGAAGAGTAAAAAGCACTTTACACTGGGTATCTATAAAACACTCTTTTCCTATAAATATAAATTTATATAACCCTCTTTTTTTAAAGAAAAATCCAGATATAGATTTTTATAAAAATATTAATCCTAAATCAAAATATAAAATTATAGGTTATGCAGAACCTTCCTTAAAAAAAGCAAAAAAAGGAGAACATTTTCAATTTCAAAGAATTGGATATTTTTATGTGGATAGTAAAATTAAAAATGATCAAATCATTTTCAATAAAACGGTATCTATAAAAAACAAATGGAAAAAAAATGAAAAATAATTTTTCGTCTATTTATTCCAAAATATCTGGAAATATGTTTTCGTATTCTCTTAATCCAGTTCCTGCAGGAATTTTGTGTCCTACGATTACATTTTCCTTTAATCCATGTAAATAATCTATTTTACTACTTATAGCTGCTTCACTTAAAACCTTTGTTGTTTCCTGAAATGAAGCGGCAGATATAAAAGATTTAGTTTGTAATGCTGCTTTTGTTATTCCTTGTAATATAGGTCTTGCTGTAGCAGGAATTGCATTTCGGGTTTTTATTAATTTTTTCTTTTTATATTTCAAAACTGCATTTTCATTTCTTAAATCCCTATAACTAATAATCTCTCCATTTTTAATGATTTCAGAATCTCCGGAATCTTCAACTACTCTCATTTGAGAAATTCTATCATTTTCTTCTATAAAATCATCCTTATATTCTATATTTCCTTCCAAAAATTTTGTATCTCCTATCTCTATAACTTCTACCTTTCTCATCATTTGTAAAACAATAACTTCAAAATGTTTATCATTAATTTTCACACCTTGCAAACGATATACATCTTGTATTTCTTTTATTAAATATTCTTGTACAGCTCTAGTTCCTCTTATATTTAAAATATCATTAGGAGTAACAGCTCCATCTGATAAAGGCATTCCTGCTTTGACATAATCATTTTCCTGAACAAGAATTTGATTGGATAATTTTACAAGATATTTTCTAATTTCTCCTGTTTTGGATTCCACTATAATTTCTCTACTTCCTCTTTTTATTTTTCCATGACTTACTATTCCATCCATTTCTGATACTACAGCTGGATTAGATGGATTACGTGCTTCGAACAATTCAGATAAACGAGGTAATCCTCCTGTGATGTCTCCTGATTTAGCTGTTTTTCTTGGAACTTTTACTAATATTTTTCCTATGTCTATTTGTTCTTCATTTTCTACCATTAAATGAGCACCTACCGGTAGATTATATATTTTTAACTCTTCATCTTTTTCATTAAGAATTTTTAATGTTGGTATGAAATTCTTGTTTCTAACTTCCGTTATTACTTTTTCTTGAAATCCAGTTTGTTCATCAATTTCTACTTGAAAAGTCACACCTTGTTCTAGATATTGATAAGATATTATACCAGAAAATTCTGCAACAATCACTGCATTATAAAGATCCCATTTGCAAATCATATCTCCAGATTTTAATTTATCTCCATGTTTTACATATAAAGAAGCACCATAAGGGATATTATTAACCATTAAAATGGATGATTTTTCTAAATCGAAAAGTTTCATTTCTGTAGTTCTAGAAACTACAATTCCTATCCGATTAAAATCTTGTTTTGTTTTTACAAATTTTAAATCTTCAAACTCTACAATTCCATTATATTTTGCTTTTATTTGTGAAGATTCTGTAATATTTCCTGCTGTACCTCCAACATGAAAAGTACGTAAAGTTAACTGAGTTCCAGGTTCTCCAATGGATTGTGCCGCAATAACTCCGACTGCTTCTCCTTTTTGAACAATCTTTCCTGTAGATAGATTACGACCATAACATTTAGAACAAATCCCCATTTTTGCTTCACAAGTCAAAGGAGATCTAACTTCTACGATTTCAATTCCAGATTTATCAATAATTTCTGCTATTTTTTCATCAATCATCTCTCCTGAATAAATTATCAATCTATCATTTTGATAAATATCATTTAAAGAAATACGTCCTAAAATTCTGTCAAATAAAGTTTCTACAATTTCTTCATTTTTCTTTAATGCAGAAATTTCTAATCCTCGTAAAGTTTTGCAATCTTCTATTTTTATAATAACATCTTGAGATGCATCAACTAAACGTCTTGTAAGATATCCAGCATCTGCTGTTTTTAATGCCGTATCTGCTAATCCTTTTCTAGCTCCATGAGTTGATATAAAATATTCTAATATAGAAAGTCCTTCTCTAAAATTGGATAAAATTGGATTTTCAATGATTTCTCCTCCAGAAGATCCTGCTTTTTGAGGTTTAGCCATTAAACCACGCATTCCTGAAAGCTGACGTATTTGTTCTTTAGAACCTCTTGCTCCAGAATCTAGCATCATGTATACAGGATTAAATCCTTTTCTATCTTCACGCATATATTTCATGACTTTTTCCGTAAGCATAGCATTGGTATTTGTCCATATATCAATTACTTGGTTATAACGTTCATTATTCGTGATCAATCCCATGTTATAATTCATTTTTACATTATCTACTTGTTTAATAGCATTATGTACCATTTTTTTCTTATTATCAGGAATGATAATATCACCCAATCCAAAAGATAAACCACCTTTAAATGCGTTATAAAAACCTAATTCTTTAATATCATCTAGAAAATTAGCAGTAGTAGGGACATCTGTAATATGTAATATTTTCCCTATAATTTCTCTCAAAGACTTTTTTGTAAGAGATTCATTAATAAATCCTACTTTTTTAGGTACTACTTGATTAAACAACACTCTACCTACAGTTGTTTCTATGATTTTATTCAAAAATTTTCCTTTTTCACGAAGAAAAACTTTAACTTTAATTAAAGCATGTAGATCTACTACACCTTGGTTATATGCTATTTCAACTTCTTCCGGAGAATAAAATACAAGTCCTTCTCCTTTTACTTTTTTTTCGATATCTGAAATTAAAGGTTTAGTCATATAATATAAACCCAATACCATATCTTGAGAAGGAACTG
This sequence comes from Blattabacterium cuenoti, assembly GCF_014251755.1. NCBI lineage: Bacteria > Pseudomonadati > Bacteroidota > Flavobacteriia > Flavobacteriales > Blattabacteriaceae > Blattabacterium > Blattabacterium cuenoti. Next base: position 461,963 of record NZ_CP059200.1, read on the forward strand.
TAATAGGAGATCCATTAGCTGGGTTTAATATATTTTGAGAAGCTAACATCAAAAGTTGAGCTTCCAATATAGCTCCATGAGATAAAGGTAAGTGTACCGCCATTTGATCTCCATCAAAATCCGCATTAAAGGCAGCACAAACTAAAGGATGCAATTGAATCGCTTTTCCTTCTATCAATTTAGGTTGAAAAGCTTGAATTCCTAATCTATGTAATGTAGGAGCCCGATTTAATAATACGGGATGGCCTTTTAAAACATTTTCTAAAATATCCCATATCATAGGATTTCTTTTATCAATAATTCTTTTTGAAGATTTTACTGTTTTTACTATTCCTCTTTCAATTAATTTTCGTATAACAAAAGGTTTATAAAGTTCTGCCGCCATATCTTTAGGTAAACCACATTCATGTAATTTCAAATGGGGCCCTACCACAATAACAGATCTTGCTGAATAATCTACTCTTTTTCCAAGAAGATTCTGTCTAAAACGACCTTGTTTTCCTTTTAATGCATCAGATAAAGATTTTAAAGGACGATTAGCTTCTGATTTTACAGCAGAAACTTTTCTTGAATTATCAAAAAGAGAATCCACTGCTTCTTGAAGCATTCTTTTTTCATTTCGTAAAATGACTTCAGGGGCTTTAATTTCTATAAGTCTTTTTAAACGATTATTTCTGATAAGGACACGACGATATAAATCAGTCATATCAGAAGCAGCATAACGTCCTCCATCCAGAGGAACTAAAGGACGCAATTCGGGAGGAATAACAGCTAATACATGAATGATCATCCAAGAAGGATTTCCTCCATTTTTATTTCCTTCTCTAAAAGATTCAACAACTTGTAAACGTTTTAATGCTTCAATTCGTCTTTGTTTAGAAGTTTCATTATGTACTTGATTTTTTAATTCCATAGACAAAATATTCAAATCTACTCGATTTAAAAGATCCTCTATACATTCCGCTCCCATTTTAGCAATAAACTTATTTGGGTCAGAATCTTCTAATTGTTGATTTCCTTTTGGAAGGTTGTTTAAAACTTGTAAATATTCTTCTTCAGTCAGAAAATCTCCTTTTTGAAAAGAAAATCCATCTAAACGTACCCCAAAACCTCCTTGAATCACAACATATCGTTCATAATAAATAATCATTTCAAGTTTTTTAGAAGAAAAACCTAACAAATATCCAATTTTATTAGGAGAAGATCTAAAACACCAAATATGAACAACAGGAACTACAAGACTTATATGTCCCATACGCTCTCTTCTTACTTTTTTTTCAGTGACTTCAACTCCACATCTATCACAAACAATACTTTTATAACGAATTCTTTTATATTTTCCACAAGCACATTCATAATCTTTTACTGGACCAAAAATTCGTTCACAAAAAAGTCCATCTCTTTCTGGTTTATGAGTCCGATAATTAATGGTTTCTGGTTTTAATACTTCTCCATGAGATTCTTTCAATATAATTTCTGGAGAAGCTAATCGAATAGTGATTTTATTGAATCTATTTCTTTTTTTTCTATTCATTTTTGGATTTTATCATAATATAAAAATTTGGAACAAAAAATTTATTCTTCTAAACGGATATCTAATCCTAACCCTTTCAATTCATAACAAAGAACATTAAAAGATTCTGGATTTTTAGGTTCAGGCATTGGTTCTCCTTTTACTATAGATTCATAAGTTTTAGCTCTTCCAGAAACATCATCTGATTTAACAGTTAAAATTTCACGTAAGATATTGGAAGCACCAAAAGCTTCCAAAGCCCACACTTCCATTTCTCCAAAACGTTGTCCTCCAAATTGAGCTTTCCCTCCTAAAGGTTGTTGAGTAATTAAAGAATAAGGTCCTATAGAACGAGCATGCATTTTATCATCTACCATATGACCTAACTTTAACATATATATTATCCCTACAGTAGCAGGTTGATCAAACCTTTCTCCTGTACCTCCATCAAATAAATAAGTAGTTCCGAAACGAGGAATTTTAGCTTTATCTGTATATTTACAAATTTCTTTGATAGTCGCTCCGTCAAATATAGGAGTTGAAAATTTCATGTTTAATTTCTGTCCTGCCCATCCTAATACAGTTTCATATATTTGTCCTATATTCATTCTAGAGGGAACTCCCAAAGGATTTAAAACAATATCTACAGGACTTCCATCTTCTAAAAAAGGCATATCTTCTTCTCTTAAAATTCTAGCCACTACCCCTTTATTTCCATGTCTTCCTGCCATTTTATCTCCTACCTTTAATTTTCTTTTTTTAGCAATATATACTTTTGCCATTTTAATAATACCTGAAGGTAATTCATCTCCAACAGTAATAGAAAATTTTTTATGTTTAAAAATACCATTTAAATCATTTACCGATATTTTATAATTATGTAAAATTTCTGATATCAAATTATTGATTTGAACATCATCAGTCCAATTACTAGAATCGATTTCTATATAATTCTGTATATTATTCAATATTTTTATAGTAAATTTTTTTCCTTTTTTTATTATTTCCTGTTTCTTTTCATTCAAAACAGAATTATGACATAATTTTTCATTTAAAATAGATTGCAATTTATTAATCAATAAATTTCTGATAACTGAAAATTTTTTTTCATATTCTTTTTCTAAACGTGATATTTTAATTTTATCCTGAATTCTAGATGTTTTATCTTTTATACTTCTAGTAAATAGTTTTGTATCTATAACTACTCCAAATAATGATGGTTCAGCTCTTAAAGAAGCGTCTTTAACATTTCCTGCTTTATCTCCAAAAATAGCTCTTAATAATTTTTCTTCTGGTGTAGGATCAGATTCTCCTTTTGGAGTTATTTTTCCGATAAGAATATCACCAGGTTTTACTTCAGCTCCTACTCTTATAATTCCATTTTCATCTAAATCTTTAGTAGCCTCTTCACTGACGTTAGGAATATCGTTGGTAAATTCTTCCATGCCTAATTTTGTATCACGAACATCTAAAGAATATTCATCTATATGTATAGAAGTAAACCAATCTTCACTTACAACTTTTTCGGAAATTAAAACAGCATCTTCAAAATTATACCCGTTACATGGAATAAAAGCTGCTTTTAAATTTTTTCCTAAAGCCAATTCTCCATTTTCTGTGGCATACCCTTCGCATAAAATTTGTCCTTGAGTCACCCTCATCCCTTTTCTTACAATAGGTTTCAAAGTTATACATGTATTTTGATTTGTTTTTCTAAATTTTATCAAATTATAAACCTGAACTTCAGAATCAAAACTCACTAAAATTTCTTTTTCTGTTTTATCAGAACGAATCACTATTTTTCTTGCATCAACATATTCTACAAATCCGTTTTTTTTGGCATTAATCAATATACGAGAATCTATCGCTACTTGTTCCTCTAATCCAGTTCCTACAATAGGAGCGTCAGGCTTCAATAATGGAACCGCTTGACGCATCATGTTAGAACCCATCAAAGCTCTATTTGCATCATCATGTTCTAAAAAAGGAATTAGAGAAGCGGATATAGAAGCTATTTGATTTGGAGCTACATCTATATAATCTACTTGATTTGATTTTACTATAGGAAAATCTCCATCTTCACGAGCTATAATTCTATCAGATAAAAAATTACCATATTGATCAATCGCATTGGCTTGTGCTATAATTTTTCCTTCTTCTTCTTCTGCGCTTAAATATTTGACTTCATATTTTAAATTTACTTTTTGATTAGAAACAACTCTATAAGGAGTTTCAACGAATCCCATATGATTTATTTTTGCAAAAACAGAAAGAGAAGAAATTAATCCTATATTAGGACCTTCTGGAGTTTCTATTGGACATAATCTTCCATAATGAGAATAATTTACATCTCTAACTTCAAATCCTGCTCTTTCTCTAGACAATCCGCCAGGACCTAATGCGGAAAGCCTTCTTTTATGAGTGATTTCAGACAAAGGATTTGTTTGATCCATAAATTGAGATAATTGATTTGTTCCAAAAAAAGTATTTATAACGGATGATAAAGTCTTAGCATTAATAAGATCTACAGGCATAAAAACTTCATTATCACGAACATTCATTCTTTCTCTTATAGTTCTAGCCATCCTAGCTAAACCAATACTGAATTGGGTATAAAGTTGTTCTCCTACTGTTCTTACTCGTCTATTAGATAAATGATCAATATCATCTACTTCTCTTTTAGAGTTAAATAATGCATTCAAATGTTCTACTATTGCAATAATATCTTTTTTAGTTAAAACTAAATAATTAGAATCTATATTTAAACCAAGACGTTTATTTAAACGATATCTTCCTACAGGTCCTAAACTATATCTAGTATCAGAAAAAAAAAGTTTCTCTATAACTCCTCTAGCCGTTTCTTCATCTGGAGGTTCAGTATTTCTGAGTTGTCTGTAAATATATTCGACTGCTTCTTTTTCAGAATTAGTTGGATCCTTATGTAAAGTATTATAAATAATAGAATAATCTTTTTTTCTTTCTCCTTCTTTATGCAATAAAATCGTTTTTATTTCATGATGAATCATAAGATCAAGATGTTCTTCTTTCAAGAGTACATTTCTATCTATAAGAATCTCATTTTTTTCTACAGATAAAACTTCTCCTGTATCTTCATCAACAAAATCCTCATGCCAAATTTTCAATACTCTAGCTGCTAAAGTTCTATTTAAAATATTTTTTCCGTTTCCTTTGATTTCCATTTCTTCAGCTAAATCAAATATTTCCAATATATCTTTATCTCTTTCATATCCTATTGCACGTAATAAAGTTGTCATAGGTAATTTTTTCTTTCTATCAATATAGGCATACATTACATTGTTAATATCTGTAGCAAACTCAATCCATGATCCTTTAAATGGAATGATTCTAGCGGAATAAAGTTTAGTTCCATTAGCATGATGAGACTGACCAAAAAAAACACCAGGAGAACGATGTAATTGAGATACAATGACTCTTTCTGATCCATTAAAAATAAAAGAACCGGATGGAGTCATATAAGGATATGTTCCTAAATAAACATATTGATATACAGTTTCAAAATCTTCATGATCTGGATCAGTACAATATAATTTTAATTTAGCTTTTAAAGGAACACTATAAGTCAGACCTCTTTCTATACACTCTTCTATTGAATATCTAGGAGAATCTATAGAATAACCTTTAAATTCTAAAACAAAAGAATTTCTGGCATCAGAAATAGGAAAATTTTCTGTAAAAGCTTTGAATAATCCTTCGTTTTTTCTATTTTCTGGTTTTGCATCTAATTGAAAAAATTCTTTAAATGATTTAATTTGAATATCCAAAAAATCCGGATATTTTACTTGTTTTGCTACTGAGGCAAAAGTGATTCTTTTTTTTTCTGTATACACCAATTTTGGACAATTTAAAAAATGAAAATTCTTATTTTAATTCCACTTCAGCACCTATTTTTTCAAACTTATTCTTCAAATCTTCTGCTTCTTTTTTATTTACAGATTCTTTAAGAACACTGGGAATATTATCTACTATATCTTTAGATTCCTTAAGTCCTTTTCCAGTAATTTCTTTAACCAATTTTACGACAGATAATTTAGAATTTCCTGAGGATTTCAAAATGATGTTAAAAATACTTTTTTCCTTTTTTTCAGATGTTTTTTCTTTTTGAAGTGAAGTATTTTCCACATTTTCCACTTTGACTGAAGTAGATGGTTTTATTCCATATTTTTTTTTTAAAAGAGTAGCTAATTCCGTAACTTGTTTTACGGTTAAATTAACTAATTGTTCGGCTAACTTTTTTATCATTTTATTATTTATATTTTTTTTTAAAAAATAGGATATTGATATTTTTTATTTTTTAGATAGGGTTTCTAAAATTTTACCTATTTTATTATATGTTGAATTTAAAAGAGATAAAATAATCTCCTTTATAGAAAATTGAAGTATATTGAAAATTTCAATAATGAGATCTTCTTTAGATTTAAGATGGAGCAAAATATTTAAATCTTTGTTTCCACCACCAAAATAAAAAGATTCTTGAGCATAAGCCCCTTTTAAATAGGGTTTATTAGTCTTATATCGAACATGAAAACTTTTTATAATTTTTGAAGTAATATTTGTTACATTCAAATTTGAAAATAATACAGTTGTATTTCCATTTAAAATAGGAAAAAAAGAAATCCATTTTTGATTATTTATTTTATTCATCGCTTTCTTCAACAAAGTATTTTTCACTACTTTCATTTTAATACTATGTTCATAAAAGCTTTTTCTAAGAATAGATATTTGATTAGAATTTAAATCGGATATATCAACCAAATATATTGTGATATTATTAGATAATATAGAAACTAATTCCGATAGTTCTTTTTTTTTACTTTTTTTATTCTTCATTTATTCACAAAACTTTTTAAATCTAATGGTACACCATAACTCATGGTACTAGATAAATAAATACTCTTGATATAAGATCCTTTAGATGAAGAAGGTTTATTTCGAATAATTATTTTCATAAATTCTCCGATATTTTCTAATAAATATTGATTTGAAAATGAAACTTTTCCTATCGCAGCATGAACAATTCCATAACGATCTGCTTTAAAAGTGATTCTTCCAGATTTAATTTCTTTTATAGTTTCTTCTGGATTTACGGAAACAGTTCCCATTTTAGGATTAGGCATTAATCCTTTAGGACCCAATATTTTACCTATATCACCCAATTGATTCATAACAGAAGGAGTAGCTACTATAATATCAAACTCTGTCCAACCAGATTGAATTTTTTCAATATAATTTAATCCCACATAATTAGCACCTGCTTTTTTAGATTCTGTTTCTTTATCTTTAGAAACTAAAGCTAAAATACAAATATTTTTACCCGTACCATGTGGTAACAAAACGGATCCTCTTACCATTTGATTAGGAATACGAACATCTATACCAAGATGGACTGAAATATCCATAGATGCATCAAATTTTACAAAATTAATTTCTTTCACAAGAACTATTGCTTCTTCTAAAAAATACTTTTTTTTAGTAGAAATTTTTTCTAAAATTTTCTTTTTATTTTTAGTTAATTTTTTTGACATATTGTGGTGAAACAAATGAAATTTTTATTATTTATCAATTTCTATTCCCATAGATCTAGCAGTACCGGAAATCATAGATATAGCAGATTCAATCGAAAAACAATTTAAATCTTCCATTTTATTCTTTGCAATGGTTTTCATTTCATTAAAACTTATTTTTCCTATTTTAGAACGATTAGATTCTTTAGACCCTTTATCTTTTTTTACTACATTTAACAACTGAATAGAAACCGGAGTTTTCTTGATCAAAAAAGAAAATGATTTATCTTCATATACAGTTATTACGACTGGACATATTTCTCCTATTTTATTTTGAGTAACAAAATTATATTGTTTACAAAATTCCATAATATTAACTCCAGCACTTCCCAAAATAGGACCAATGGGAGGAGCTGGACTTGCTTTTCCTCCATATATTTTCTGTATTTTAATTTTTTTTACTGATTTTTTTCTGATTTCAACCATGATTTAAATCTTTTCTATCTGTGTAAAGTTCAATTCTAACGGAGTTTTTCTTCCAAAAATTAAAACGGCTAATTCTAATTTTCTTTTTTCTTCATTGATTTTTTCAATTGTTCCATTAAATCCTGTAAAAGGTCCATCTATAACTTTGATTGTTTCTCCTACTACAAAAGGAATATTAATACTTTCATAATTTTCAGAGAGTTGATCTATTTTTCCTAACATCTTATTTACTTCTTCTTTTCTCATAGGAATAGGAATAGCGGAAGCTCCTTTTCCTTCACTTAAAAAATTGATAACACCCGGAACATGTTTTATCGCATGAACAGCTTCTCCTTCTAAATTTGCTTCTATCATGACATATCCAGGATAATGAACTTTGTCTCTATGAATTTTTTTTCCTTTTCTCATTTGTATAACTTTTTCAACAGGAACTAATACTTTTCCTATATATTCTTGAAACCCATTATCTCTAACTTCATTTTCAATATATGATTTTACCTTGTTCTCTTGTCCACTCATGGTTTTTATTACATACCATTTTCTTTCCAAATCACTCATTAATATATAATTTTATAAAGAAAATAATCTTTTAATTAAACAAATAAAAAAACCATCTATTCCATATAAAAATATGGATAGAAATATGGAAAAAAAAAACACAATCATCGTTTGATATTGTAAATCATTCCATTTAGGCCATGTAATACAATGAAAAAATTCGTGATAAATTTCTAAAAAAAAATGATTTTTTTTCATGTATATACGAAATTAATGCACGGATGGTAAGAATCGAACTTACGACCTTCGGTTTTGGAGACCGATGCTCTCCCAACTAAGCTACATCCGTTTTTGAATTTTTATTCAATCCATTATATGTATTACTTGTCCCGCCCCTACTGTTTTTCCTCCTTCACGAATAGCAAAACGTAAATTTTCACTTAATGCTATAGGTTGATGTAATTCAACCTCCATAGAAACATTATCTCCAGGCATAACCATTTCTGTTCCATCCGGAAGATGAATTTCCCCTGTAACATCCGTCGTTCTTAAATAAAACTGAGGACGATATTTATTATGAAAAGGAGTGTGTCTTCCCCCTTCTTCTTTTGTAAGAATATACACTTCCGCCTTAAATTTTTTATGAGGTTGTACAGATCCTGGTTTCCCAACTACCATTCCTCTTTTAATATCTTTTTTTTCTATTCCACGTAACAATAACCCTACATTATCTCCTGCTTGACCTTTATCCAATATTTTTCTAAACATCTCAACTCCTGTTACGGTAGATGATAATTTATTTTCTCCCATTCCAATGATATCTACTAAATCTCCTGTATTAATAATTCCACTTTCAATACGACCTGTGGCTACTGTCCCTCTTCCTGTTATAGTAAAAACATCTTCTATAGGCATCAAAAATGGTTTTTCCATTTCACGAATTGGTTCAGGAATATAATCATCCAATACTTTCATCAAATCTTTTATTCTTTCTATCCATATTTTTTCTCCATTTAAAGCGCCTAAAGCGGATCCTTGTATAATAGGAATATTTTCTCCATCATATTCATACTTAGAAAGTAACTCTCTAATTTCCATTTCTACTAACTCTAATAATTCTGGATCATCTACTTGATCTACTTTATTCATAAATACCACAATTTTGGGAACTCCTACTTGACGAGATAATAGTATATGTTCTCTAGTTTGAGGCATGGGTCCATCTGTAGCAGCTACAACTAAAATTGCCCCATCCATTTGAGCCGCTCCTGTTATCATATTTTTTACATAATCTGCATGTCCAGGACAATCAACATGAGCGTAATGTCTATTTTTTGTTTCATATTCTACATGAGATGTATTAATAGTAATTCCTCTTTCCTTTTCTTCAGGAGCATTATCTATTGCATCAAAACTTTTTTCTTCTGCCAATCCAAATTCTGATAAAACTTTTGTAATTGCAGCAGTTAGAGTCGTTTTTCCATGGTCTACATGACCTGTGGTTCCTATATTTACATGTGGTTTGTCTCTTTTAAATTTTTCTTTTGCCATGATAAAATTATTAAAAAATACTGATTCAAAAAAAAAGCCAACGGCGGGAATTGAACCCGTTCCCTCTTCCTTACCAAGGAAGTGCTCTACCACTGAGCTACATTGGCCATATCATATTATTCTATTCTCATTTCTTAATAGAGCGGAAGACGGGATTCGAACCCGCGACATTCAACTTGGAAGGCTGATGCTCTACCAACTGAGCTACTTCCGCTATTATTATGATACTATTATTATATGGGGAGAGCAGGATTCGAACCTGCGAAGGCATAGCCAACAGATTTACAGTCTGTCCTCGTTAACCAGACTTGAGTACCTCCCCTAAAAAAAAGCCGATGGAGGGATTCGAACCCACGACCCCGAGATTACAAATCACGTGCTCTGACCAACTGAGCTACACCGGCAATTTCAATTATTTTATTCGTAATAATGAAAATCAGTTCAATACAAATCTATAGAGATTTTTATAATTCTCAAAAAAATAATAAATGTTATAAAATTTTTACATTTTTAATTTTACGATGAAATACGAATAATGAAAATACACCAATGAATATTACTACATCAGATAAATTAAAAACGGGTTTAAAAAATTGAAAATGAAAACCTCCAAAAAATGGAATCCAATGAGGAAAATAAGTATTCATTATAGGAAAATAAAACATATCTACAACACACCCTTCCATAAAAGAAGCATATCCTATGAAATGATTTTTTTGAAAAAAATCGAAATTTATTTTCGATATTCCAAAATAAGGAATCCATTTTTTGGATTCTATACTATAAATTGTTCCTGTATTAAATAACAATCCATATAGAGCACTATCCAAAAAATTACCCATAGCTCCCGAAAAAATTAAACTGATAGGAATAGTCAAATATTTAGAAGCTCCTTTTTTTATATTTATGCAAAAAAAAATAAAAATGAAACAAACCAAAATAAACCGGAAAATACTTAGCAGGATTTTTCCATGATATCCAAATCCAAAATTAACACCATAAGCCATTCCTGGATTTTCTACAAAACAAATTCGAAAAAAATGAAATATGGAAAAACCACCTCCTAATTCAAAATGGGTTTTAATATAAATTTTTAAAATTTGATCTATTGATACAAGAAAAAAAATGATCAGAAAAAATTTTTTCAAAAAAATTTATTTTTTGATTTTTTCTATCAATTTTTTTCCTTCAATACTCAAAGTCGTGTGAGGTACTGCCATAAGACGTTCTTTCGGAATTAATTTTTTAGTTATACGACAAATTCCATAATCTTTATTTTCTACCCTAATTAAAGCAGAATTTAAACTTTTTATAAATTTCTGTAATTGTTCTACAATTTGAGCATTTTGTTCTTTACTCAAAGTTTCTGATCCTTCCTCAAAAGCTTTAAAAGTAGGATAAGTGTCATCTGTTCCATTATTTTGATCATTATAAAAATAATCCTTAAAAATAGATAAATCTTTTTTTGTTTTTTTCAATTTTTCAAGTATAAGTCTACGAAACTCTTTTCTCTCTTCCATAGAATATCTCTTTTTTACTTCTCCTTTCATGTTTTTATATTTTCTACTTTTTGAATCTGCATATATAATATGAATTTTTCTTCAAAATAGATTTTTTCTACCTTTTCTTCATCTCCCGTTATATTTTCTTGTAATAAAACATCTAAAGAAAGAGTTTCTTTACAAATAAGATCTTTTTTTTTCTGTAAAATAATTTGTACTTTATTTTTGAAATCGTAATTTCCTTTGAAACTTACATATACAAGTATTCTTTCGGTTACATCATATTTACGATTTTTTCTGAATTTTTGTATATGTCTAATTAATTCTCTGATAAACCCTTCTTCCCAAAGAAGATCTGTGATTCGTAAATCTAATGCAATCGTGAATTTTGTATCAAACAAAACAGACCATCCTTTAATATATTCAGTACTAATTTTAACATCTTCTAAAGAAAGAAGAACTTTTTCTTCTTCCATAAAAAAAACACATGTTTTGTTTTTTTCTATTTCTTTAATTTTTTCTTGACTAAATTTTTTTATAGAATCAGAAATGCTCTGAATTTTATTTCCAAATTTAGGTCCTAAAGATTTATAATTAGGTTTGATATGTTTAATAAATTCAAGGTTTTTATAAGAGGAAGGAAATTCTATTTCCTTAACATTAGCTTCTTGAAATAGAATTTCAGATGATTGTTCCAATTGAAAACGCATATTTTTATTAGAAACAAGAATAAGTAATTTTTGCAAAGGTTGACGAATTTTAATTCTATTTTTCTTTCTTATAGAAAAAACCATTGTAATGATTTTCTGAATCCAAAGCATCCTATTTTCTAATGTTTTATTAATGAAATTAGAATCATAACTAGGAAAACTTGTCAAATGAATACTTTTGGTTTCTTCTTTTTCAGTAACAGAATTTAAATCCACATATAATTTTTCAGAAAAAAATGGAGTAATAGGAGAAATTAACTTGGCTACAACAATTAAACATTTATAAAGAATTTGATATGCAGATATTTTGTTTTTTGTATATTTTTCTTTCCAAAATCTTCTTCTACATAATCTGATATACCAATTGCTTAATTTATCTATAACAAAAGAAGAAATCAAACGCGCCGCTTTAGTTGGATTATAATTAGAATAATAATCATCTGTTTTTTGAACAAGAGAATTTAATTCAGAAAGAATCCAAAAGTCTAATCCTGTATAATAATCAAAATTTTCTTTTTCTTTATAAGAAAATCCATCAATATTCGCATATAAAACAAAAAAAGAATAAATATTATATAATGTTCCAAAAAATTTTTTCATCACAGTATAAACCTCATTGATATTAAATTTTAAATTGTCCCAAGGTTCAGAATTGAATATAATATACCAACGAATAGCATCAGGTCCATAATTATTGATTAAATCAAAAGGATTAATAGTATTTCCTTTACTTTTCGACATTTTACGACCATTTTGATCCAAAACCAATCCTGTTGATACAACGTTTTTATATGCTATTGAATTAAATAACAAACTACTAATAGTATGCAAAGTAAAAAACCATCCTCTTGTTTGATCTATTCCTTCCGAAATAAAATCAGCGGGAAATAATAAATTTTGATCTATATATTCTTTATTTTCAAATGGATAATGAAATTGAGCATATGGCATTGCTCCAGAATCAAACCATACATCAATTAAATCAGATTCTCTTTTCATAGGATATCCTTTCGAAGAAACCAATATGATTTTATCCAAAATATGTTTATGCAAATCTATTTTATTATAATTATTATCACTCATATCATCTAATATAAAATCTTTAAATACATTTTTGGACATAAAACCATATCTTATAGATTTTTGAATTTCCAAAAACAATTCTTTCATTGATCCTACCACAATTTCCTCATCTCCTGTTTTCGTTCTCCAAATAGGAAGAGGACTCCCCCAATATCTAGAACGTGAAAAATTCCAATCTTTTGTATTTTTTAACCAAGAATCAAAACGTTTCTTACCTGTAAAATCAGGATACCATTGAATTTTTTGATTCAAACGAATCATTGTTTCCTTCATCTCTGTAGTTTTTATAAACCATGAATTTAATAGATAATAAAGTATTGGTTTTTCTGTTCTCCAACAATGTGGATAAAAATGAATATGCTTTTCCGTTCTAAATATTTTTTGTTCTTTTTCTAAAAAAAGAATGATCTCTTGATCTACTGAAAAAAATTTTTCTTGATTAGTATTAAATTCATCTTTCACATATTTTCCAGAAAATCCGTGAGGAAAATTCTCTAAAAATTTTCCTTGAAAATCAACTAAAGGAACAGGTCTATTTTCTTTATTTAAAACTAACATTGGAGGAATATTATATTTCTTAGCTATTATAAAATCATCCATTCCAAATGTAGGAGAAATATGAACAATTCCTGTTCCTTCATTCACATTAACAAATTCTCCTTCTATAATTTGAAATGCATTTTTTTCGTTATAATAAGGTTTAAACCAAGGTAATAATTGTTCATATTTACTGAATATTAATTCTTTTCCTTTAAATTTTTCTATTATTACATAAGGAATTTTATGATTTTTTTTATCATAAATATCAAACTCAATAGAACTTGAAACAGGATAAAACTGATGGGATAATAATACTTTATGAATTGATTTTTCAGAAAAAACAATATTTTCCTTTAAAAAAGTATGCGGATTATAAGTTTTAACTAAAATATAATCTATATTTTTACCAAAAGCTAATGCAGTATTTGAAGGAATAGTCCAAGGAGCAGTTGTCCATGATATAAAATATACATCACCTAAAATATTTTTAAATTTTTCAGGTAAAGTACTTTTAATGGCTTTAAATTTTAAAAATGGAGATAATTGTTTTACTTCTTTATAAGTACCCGGCATATTCAATTCATGATAACTTAATCCTGTTCCTGCAGCAGGAGAATAAGGTTGAATTGTAAAACCTTTATAAATTAAATTCTGATCATATAATTTTTTGATTAACCACCAAACACTTTCTATATACTTTGCATTATAGGTAATAAATGAATTATCTAAATCTATGAAATATCCTATTTTTTCTGTAAATAATTTCCATTTTTTCAATGATTTATTGACAAAATTTTTACAAAAATGATTATATTTTTCTATACTAATTTTTTTTCCTATATCATTTTTAGTAATTCCCATTTCTTTTTCAACATTTAATTCTACTGGAAGTCCATGAGCATCCCAACCAGCCTTTATAAATACTTTTTTTCCTTTAAGAGCATGATATCTACAAAAAATATCCTTTATAGTTCTAGTTAAAATATGATGAATACCAGGATTTCCATTTAAAGATGGAGGACCTTCGTATAAAATATATGAAATTTCTTTTTTCTCCTTAGAAAAAGAAGATCTATTTTGAAAAATCTTATGTGTTTTCCAATATTGAGATATTTCCATAGTTATCTGATTAAGATTCAATTTTTTATATTCTCTAAATATTCTTGACATAATAAGGCTATAATAAATTAATAATCTTCTATTTTAATAATTATATTTTGATATGAATAAAAATAAAACCTTTGATTGCAAAAAAAAAGAAGAAACTCCACTAATTAAGCAATATAATGATATAAAAATTAAATATCCAGATACAATTTTATTATTTCAAGTTGGAGATTTTTACGAAACTTTTGGAGAAGATGCCATTAAATGTTCTCAAACATTAAATATAGTCTTAACCAAACGATCTCATATACATTTAGCAGGTTTTCCTTACCATTCTTTGAATACATATTTACCAAAATTGATACGTTCAGGATTTCGTGTCGCAATTTGTAATCAATTAGAAGAACCAAAAAAAGGAAAAAGTATAGTCAAAAGAGGAGTCACAGAACTTGTAACTCCAGGAATATCCATAGATGAAAATATCATCAAACCAAAATCAAATAATTTTTTAGCTTCTATTCATATAGGAAAAAATCAAAATTTTGGATTGAGTTTTTTAGATATTTCTACTGGTGAATTTTTTGTTACAGAAGAAACAAAAGATAATGCTTTACAATATATAAAATATTTTCATCCTAGCGAAATTCTTTTTCAAAAAAAGGAAAAAAAATTTTTTGATCAATTGTTAAAAGGAAAATATTATACTTTTTTGATGGAAGATTGGATGTTTGATTATTCATTTGCATATGAAAAATTAACATCTCACTTTAAAATTAATTCTTTAAAAGGATTTGGGATTAATGATTTAAAATTAGGAATTATTTCTTGTGGGGTTATTTTATCTTATTTACACAATACATTACATTTTAATATAAAACATATTTCTAATATACAAAGAATCAAAAAGGAAGAATCTATGTGGATAGACGATTTTACTTTTCGTAATTTAGAAATATTTCATCCTTTGAATAAAGAAGGAGTTTCTTTAATAAAGATACTAGATTATACCATGACGCCCATGGGGGGAAGGTTATTAAAAAATTGGATTCTTTTTCCTTTGAAAAATTTATTTTATATAAAAACACGTCATCAAATAGTACAAGAATTATGCGATCATAATGTAATACGTACTTTTATAAAAACAAAACTAAAAAATGTTTATGATATAGAAAGAATAATATCTAAAATAGCCATTGGAAAGATAACTCCACGTGAAATGTATACGTTATATAGGTCATTAATTTCCATAGAAAATATACAAAAAAAATTTTTATCTCAAGAATCTAAAATTTTTATAAATATTGGAAACTCTTTTCAAGATTGTAATTTTATATGTAAAAAAATCGCTAGTACAATACAAAAAGATCCTCCACATCAAATTGAAAAAGGAAAAGGAAATGTTATAATTAAAGGTTTTTCTAAAACATTAGATGAAATTCGTGTAATGTATTTTTCTCAAAAAGAATATTTAGAAAAACTCTGTTCCATAGAACAGGTAAAAACAGGAATTAATAATTTAAAAATTGGGCATAATAATATTTTTGGATATTTTTTTGAAGTTAAAATTTCTAAAAAAAATAAGGTCCCATCTCATTGGATACAAAAACAAACATTGAAAAATTCTATTCGATATATTACTGAAGAGTTAAAAAATTATGAATTAAAAATTTTTAATGCAGAACAAAAAATATTTTTTCTGGAAAAAGAGATATTTAGTAATCTTATCAATCAAATATTAGAAAAAATAAAACCCTTACAAAAAAATTCAAAAATAATTGCAAAACTAGATGTTTTATGCTCTTTTTCTAATTTAGCATTAGAAAATAATTATGTAAAACCGAAAGTAAATGATTCCTTAAAAATATCAATAATAAAAGGAAGACATCCAGTTATTGAAAGACAATTCATTGATAAAACTTCATACATCCCTAATGATATTATTTTAAATAAATTAAATCAACAAATATTAATCATAACAGGTCCCAATATGTCAGGAAAATCTGCCATTTTGCGTCAAACGGCTATTATTATATTGATGTCTCATATTGGAAGTTTCGTTCCTGCTAAATATGCAGAAATAGGATTAATAGACAAAATATTTAGTAGAGTTGGAGCATCCGATAACATTTCTTTAGGAGAATCTACTTTTATGGTAGAAATGAACGAAACAGCAAATATACTAAATAATCTTTCCAAAAGAAGTTTTCTCATTTTAGACGAAATAGGAAGAGGAACAAGTACTTATGATGGAATTTCAATAGCAAAATCCATCATAGAATTTTTACATGAAAAAAACTTACGTCCTCTAACCTTATTTGCCACACATTATCATGAATTAAATGAAATGAGTTTCTTTTTTCAAAGAATAAAAAACTATCATGTATCTGTAAAAAAAACAAATGATAATATTATTTTTATGCGGAAACTAATATCTGGAGGAAGTAAACATAGTTTTGGAATTTATGTAGCTAAAATATCAGGAATGCCCATAGAAATCATTGAAAAAGCAAAAAAAATATTAAACACATTAAAATCAAAAAAAAATCAAACAAAAATTAATAAAAAAAAAGTTTTTTATTTATTAAAAAAAATAATTTATTCTTTAAAAACAATTAACAATGTTGATTCTTTGAAAGATGTATTTCTCAAAATTCACGAGATTAAAAATTTATTAGATTATTAAAATTTGCTATATATATAAAAGTGTATTTAAATTGGTCATTCAAAATCAACGCGAGAATAGCTCAGTTGGTAGAGCACGACCTTGCCAAGGTTGAGGCCGCGGGTTCAAACCCCGTTTCTCGCTTTTCATTAAAAAAAAAGCCCGGGTGGTGGAATTGGTAGACACACAGGACTTAAAATCCTGTGATCATTGTGATCGTACGGGTTCAAATCCCGTTCCGGGTATTTTTTATTGACTATAATTAAAATAATTAGGGGACTCTTTAGTAATATTTACACTGTGTGGATGGTTTTCTTTTAATCCTGAGTTAGTAATTCTTACAAATTTACCTGTTTCCATAAGCTCTGTAATAGAGGAAACACCACAATATCCCATTCCGGAACGCAATCCTCCACAAATTTGATAAATTACATCTTTCATTTTTCCTTTGTAGGGGACTATAGCTTCTATTCCTTCCGGAACAGATTTTTCATTAAATTGAAAATAGCGATCTTTACTTCCTCTTTTCATAGCTATTAATGATCCCATTCCTACATAAGTTTTAAACTTTCTTCCTTGAAAAATTACTTCTTCTCCTGGAGCTTCATCTGTTCCAGCAAATAAACTTCCAATCATAACAGAACTAGCTCCAGAAGCAATCGCTTTAACCACATCTCCTGAATATCTAATTCCTCCATCAGAAATAACGCTAACATTTCTTTTTTTAGCATATTCATATACATCATTAATGGCTGTGATTTGTGGCATCCCTACTCCAGCTATGACTCTTGTTGTACAGATAGATCCAGACCCAATTCCTACTTTTAAAACGGAAGCCCCAGCATTTATCAAATCTTTAGCTCCTTCCATTGTCACTACATTTCCTGTTAATAATGTTATTTTTGGAAAAGAATTTCTGATTAATTTTATGGTTTTTAATACTTTAGATGAATGACCATGTGCCGAATCTATAGCTATAATATCTACTCCTATTTTTACCAATGATTCTACTCTTTCTATGGTTTTTTTATCTGTTCCAACAGCTGCACCTACACGTAAACGACCTCTAGAATCTTTACAAGCATTAGGATATTCAATCAAATTATCAATATCTCTAATTGTGATTAATCCTACTAACTTATGAAAATCATCTACAATAGGCAATTTTTCTATTCTTTCTTTCAATAAAATATCTTTAGCTTTTTCTAAAGTTATATTTTTTTTGGATGTAATTAACTTTTCTTTTGTCATTACTTCTTCAACTAAAGAATCTAAATCTGTACGATATTTTATATCTCTCCTGGTGATAATTCCTACTAATGAATAATCTTTTTCTATAACAGGTAATCCAGAAATTTTAAATTTTTTCATAAGATATTGTGCATATCTTAATGTTGAATTTCTAGAAAGAGTAATAGGATCATCTATCATTCCACTTTCACTTCTTTTGACTCTGTAAACCTCTTCTGATTGATTTTCTATATTCATATTTTTATGAATAATTCCGATTCCTCCTTCTCTAGCTATAGAGATAGCTAAAGAAGATTCTGTTACTGTATCCATAGCCGCACTTAATATAGGAATGTTCATAGTAATATCAAGTGTCAGAGATGTTTTAAGAGAAACTTCCGATGGAAGAATTGAAGAATAAGAAGGAACAAGCAAAACATCATCAAAAGTAAGAGCCTCTTTTAAAATCTTTTTATTTAAAGACATAATTTTATTTTAATAATATATAATTTTATTTGTTATATCTTAACGGATACATAATATTCTTATTTTCAAACTACAAAAAAAGAAAATCTAGTTATATTTTATTTAAAAAAAAAATACAGATAATGATCTATTTTTTCATTCCAATTTTTTATATAAATTTGTCCAGAATATGTAATAACTGAAATACTATCGATTATGATGAAAAAATTAAGAATTACAGTCACCACAATCTTGTTAGCAATATTTTTGTTTACTATTAGTTGCAACAACAAAAATAAAAATGAAAGCAATTCCCCTACAACAGAAGAGGAAAAAACAGCTAATAATAATGAAAATCAAACAGATAACACTAACAACACCAATACCCCTCCTACAACGAGTGAGGATTCCTCAAAAAACACTAATGAGGAAAATAATAACAATACATCTGAAAAAGAAAAAGGAACACCTGAGGAAAACGATAAAAAATAATAAAAAAGTAGAAGTAAAAAAAGTGTAAACACACTTTTTTTACTTCTCAGCTTTTGACTCTTGCCTTTTTACCTTTTAGAGTCCTAAAATAATAAATCTTTGATCTTCTCACTTTACCTTTTTTATTCACCTCTATTTTCCGTATATTAGGTTGATGGAAAATAAATATACGTTCTATTCCTATTCCTGCACTTATTTTACGAAGAGTGAATGATTTTGTTAATCCTTTACCTTGTTTTTTGATTACCACTCCTTTAAAAGATTGAATTCTGTTTTTTTCTCCTTCTTTAATTTCGAAAAAAACAGTGATTGTATCTCCTGAATGAAACAATGGAAAATGATTTTTAGATAAAAATTGATTTTCCGTATATTTTATAATATTTTGAAACATGATTTGATTATTTATTATAATTCTTTTATTTCATATCTAATTTTTTTAGATAGAAAATCAGCTCTTTTTTTTGAAGGACTTTCTGTATGTATTCTAATAATATTTTCAGTATTTGATTTCCTGATATGTATCCATTCATTAGATTTGAAATAAATTTTAATTCCATCACTAAAATCCATTTTTTTTCCTTTATATCTTTTTTTTATTGTTTTTAATAATATTTCCATCCGTTTATATCGTTCATGAGAATGAAAGAAAAATCGAATTTTTTTTTTAGACATAAAATAATTGGAATATCTTTTTTTTAATTTAGATAATGGAATATTATCTAGTTTAGATACTTGAGTTAAAAATAATGCAATTCCAATCAATGCATCTCTTCCATAACGGAATTTAGGATAAATAATTCCTCCATTTCCTTCTCCTCCAATAACAGCATGAACTTCTTTCATTTTTTTTACAACATGGATTTCTCCGACAGGAGTTGAATAATAAGGAACACCTTTTTTGATAGAAAGATCTTTCAATGCATGAGAAGATGATAAAGTAGAAACGATAGGTCCTAATTGATTTTCCAATATATAATCTGCTATGGATACTAAAGTATATTCTTCTCCAAAAAAATCTCCGTTTTCGCAAATAAACACAACACGGTCTACATCAGGATCTACGGATATTCCTAAATTTGCTTTTAAATCCGGTACTTTTTTACAGATTTCTCTTAAGTTTTTTTCAATAGGCTCAGGATTATGAACAAAATCTCCATGAGGATCACAATACATTTTAACAACATGAACCCCTAAAGATTTTAACAAAATAGGAACGGCTATTCCTCCTGTAGAATTAATTCCATCTATCACAATTTTTAATTGAGCTTTTTGAATAATTTTTTTATCTATAATAGATAATGAAAGAATCTTTTCTATATGTTTATGAATATAATTTTCTTTATAAAAAAGATGACCTAATTTTTTATATGAAGAAAAATTAAAATATTTTTTTTCTGCTATATATAACATTTTTTCAAAATCTTTTTCAGATAAAAATTCTCCATAAGAATTAAACATTTTTAATCCATTCCAATTTTTAGGATTATGACTTGCCGTTAACATGACTCCTCCATCAGCTTTTTCATTCATCACAGCAATACCAACAGTAGGAGTTGTAGATAACCCTATGTTTATTACATCTACTCCAAGACTTTGAAAAGTAATTATTAAAAATTTTTGAAATAAAATAGAAGAAACTCTTCCATCCCTACCCAATATTAAAACAAATTTTTTTTTATTTTTATGTTTTTTTTTCATCCAAAAAACATATCCTGCAGCAAATTGAATGAGATCTATGGGAGAAAAACCTTTTCCAACTTTTCCTCCCAATGTTCCTCTTATTCCAGATGAAGATTTTACAAGTGTCAAAAATAATTGAATTTTTTTATTACAAACAAAAATACAAAAATTAAATTGTTTGAATTATTCAAATTCTATCACTTTTATGGGATGGGTTTTTTTAATAAAAAATAAAGAAGGAAAAAATATTGTTATAAAACAAATAAAAACAATAGATAAATTGATAATGATCAAATGGAAAATATTAATGAAAATAGGAACAAAATCAACAAAATATTGTGTTTTGTTTAATGAGATTAAATGAAATTTTTTTTGCAATACCAATAAAGTGATTCCAATGCTATTTCCTATAATTAATGAAGGGATCAATATTTGTACGATATAAAACAAAAATATTTTATGTATGACTTGATTTTTAGCTCCTAAAGTTTTTAAAATACCTATCGTTCTAATTCTTTCTAAAAGAAGAATCAGAATAAATACAATCATATTAATAGTCACAGATGTAAATATAATCAGACTAATAACAACAATATTTACATCAAAAATATTTATCCATTTGATGAGATCATGATTACTTTTAATATTTTGAACTAAAAATTCTTTAGGTTTTTTCTTAAAAATTTCTTTTTTTAGATTCTCATAAGAAACAAAAATTTCCAATTTTTCTACTAAATTTTTTTTCCATCCGTAAATTTTCTGAATAGATTTTATATTTCCAATAATATATACATCATCAAATTCTGGTATTCCAGTTTCATATAAACCAGAAATTATAAATGTTTTTTCAAAAAAAATAGGATTTCTTTTTTTATCAAAAGATAAAAAATCTATTTTAATATTTGATCCAACATTTAATCCTAATGATAAGGATACTTTTTTAGATACAAGAACATTTTGATTACATAAAAAATTTTTTGAAAAAACATTTTTTGTTATTAAAAAATTTTGAAAAAAAGCAGGATTATAATCTTCATATAATCCTTTAAATATATATCTGTCTATTTTTTTATTGGTAGAAATAATCACATTTTTTTCAGAAATTCCATGAATTTGTTTAACTAAATCAGATTTGAAAAACTTTTTCAATAAACAATTTTTTTTTATTCTATAAAAAAAAGGAGAATTTGTTTTTGAATTTTCCTTATGAATAAGAATCTGTCCTCTAACATTTAATAGTTTATCTTTTATAATTTCTTTAAATCCAAATCCTATAGAAAAAGTTAAAAAAGATATAATCAAACCGAAAATTATTGTTGTTTGTGTTATGATAACTATTGTTCTAAGAGTTTGATTTTTTCTACAATCCTCCCAAACCGTCTTTTGGGAAAAAAACCATTCAAAATTCAATTTTATTTTTTAATTCTAAATTTCTTTTTTCAAAGAATTTTCATCGTTAAAATCTATTTCATTATTAAAATTAGATTCTGATAACGTATGATCTTCAAAATCATCATAAGAAGAAGACATAAAAAAATCTTTTTGATCAATAACATTTTTTTTGTAATCTTCTTCCCAAACTAATGAAACATGTTTTTTTTCTTCTAAGTTTACAAATTGAGCTTGATCACTTATAAATTTTAAACGAAATTTATCTAATCCTCCATTTCTATGTTTAGCAATTATAATTTCTGCTTGACCTATACAGGAATCATTATTTTCATCCGAATCCCAAATTTTAAATCCATAATATTCAGGTCTGTAAATAAACAAAACTATATCTGCATCTTGTTCAATCGCTCCTGATTCCCGTAAATCAGATAATACAGGACGTTTATTTCCTCCTCTTGTTTCTACTGCTCGAGAGAGTTGAGATAAAGCTATTATTGGAATGTCCAGTTCTTTCGCTATAGATTTCAGACTTCTAGAAATAACCGATATTTCTTGCTCTCTATTTTGTAATTTAGAACCATGATCATGTATACCCATCAATTGCATATAATCTATGAAGATTAATTTAATTCCATGTTGAGATATCAAACGACGACATTTTGCACGTAAACTAAATATAGATAAAGAAGGAGTATCATCTATAAATAAAGGAACATTTTTTAAATTTTTTGTCTTATGTAACAATCGTTTCCAATCTAATTGAGATAAATTTGCTTTTTTAATTTTTTCTGAAGAAATGCCAGTTTCTGAAGAGATCAACCTTGTAATTAATTGAATTGAAGACATTTCTAATGAAAAAATTATAATTGGAATTTTTTGGTTTACAACTATATTCTTAACCATAGATAACATAAAAGTGGTTTTACCCATTCCAGGTCTGGAAGCTAATATGATTAAGTCAGAATTCTGCCATCCAGAAGTAATATAATCCAGTTTATGAAATCCAGAAGGAATTCCACTTAATCCTTCTTTTTCTGTTTTTTTAATTTTTTCAATAGCTTTTTGTATAAGACATTGAGTGGTTTCATATTTTTTTTCTATTAAATATTTTTGATGAATTTCAAAAAGTTTTGATTCTGCATGATCTAAAAGATCAAAAACATCTGTACTTTCCTCATAACATTTTTGTATAATATGAGAAGATATACTGATTAATTTTCTTAGAATAAATTTTTGTACTACTATACGGCTATGATACTCTATATGTGCAGAAGAAATAACTTTTTGTGTTAATTCAATTAAATATAATTCTCCTCCTACTGATTCCAATTTTCCGATTTTTCTAAGTTCATTTAAAACAGTGTATATATCTATAGGTTTAGAATTATGATATAATTTTTGTATTGCAAAAAATATTTCTTGATGTTCCTTCTTATAAAAAATTTCAGGAAAAAGTATATCAATAACTTCATCTAATCCTTTTTTATCAATCATAATAGCTCCTATTATGGCTTCTTCTAAATCTAATGCTTGAGGAGGAATTTTTCCACCTTTTAAGTTTTTGAAACGAAATTGATTGGTTTCTTCCTGTATAATATTACTCATAAAATCATTTTAAAAAAATAAACATAATAAGAATGAAGTTAATCTAAAATAGATGATCGGTATAAATAAATAATAAATCATAAAACGTTATTCATCGAAAAAACCAATAGAAATATACTTATTTTTTCTTTGCTTAAGAAGAAATTCTATATTAATTTTAGATAATTGCTTATAATGTTCAACAATTTGTTTTTTGACAAGTTTATAAGCTTTTTTAGGACAAAAATGAGCTCCACCTAAAGGTTCTTTTATGACATTATCTATAAGATTTAATTTATGCATATTTTCTGCTGTTAATTTCAATGCTTCTGCTGATTTTTCTTTATGATCTCGACTTCCCCAAAGTATGGTAGAACAACTTTCCGGAGAAATTACAGAAAACCAAGAATTCTCCATCATGGAAACCTTATCTCCTATTCCAATACCCAAAGCTCCTCCACTAGCACCCTCTCCTATAATTAAAACAATAATGGGAACTTTTAAACACATCATTTCATAAATATTTTTACCTATGGCTTCTCCTTGCCCCCTTTCTTCTGCTTCAACTCCAGGAAAAGCTCCTGGTGTATCAATAAAAGTAATAACAGGTTTTTCAAATTTTTCTGCTAATTTCATAAGACGCAAAGCTTTTCTATATCCTTCTGGATTAGGCATTCCAAATCTTCTATACTGTCTATCCTTAGTATTCTTTCCTTTTTGAGTTCCAATTAGCATAAAAGTATGATCCTCTATTTTTCCAAATCCTCCTACTATAGCCTTATCATCACCAAAA
Organism: Blattabacterium cuenoti; assembly: GCF_014251755.1. Classification (NCBI taxonomy): domain Bacteria; kingdom Pseudomonadati; phylum Bacteroidota; class Flavobacteriia; order Flavobacteriales; family Blattabacteriaceae; genus Blattabacterium; species Blattabacterium cuenoti. The sequence goes on from NZ_CP059200.1 coordinate 486,794, forward strand.
TGACGATCTCCATGTAATTCAATAAAAGAATCTTCTTTTGTTATGGAATGTATATAATCTAAAGTATAAGGTCTATTTGGATGTCTAGATAATTGTACTCTTTGCCAAGGTGTAAGATTACTGTGTAATTTTTTAATAGTTTTTTCCAATTTTAATTGCAATTGATTGCAAATTTCTTTCATATTGATCCCACTTTTTTTTTCTATTAGTACACAATTCACATATTGATCCTGAATTTCTTGGATCGGTTTTTCAAAATCTAAATATTCCATATTTAAACAAAAAAAATTAAATAGTAAATGATTGAATATATTCACGATTTATAAAAGAAATATATTCTGTGGAGATCCCTTTTGGACATTCAACTTCACATCTTTTAGTGTTAGTACAACTTCCAAATCCTTCTTCATCCATTTTTTTTATCATATTCACAACTCTTTTTTTTCTCTCTATTTTTCCTTGCGGTAATAAAGCAAATTGTGAAACTTTTGCTGAAACAAATAACATTGCCGATCTATTTTTACATACAGCTACACATGCACCACAACCAATACATGTAGCCGCATCAAAAGCTTTATCTGCTTGATCCTTTGAAATTGGAATCATATTTCCATCTATTGTTTTTCCAAATGTATTTACAGAAATATATCCACCTGATATAATAATTCTATCAAAAGATGATCTATCTACAATAAGATCTTTAATTATAGGAAAAGGTTTAGCCCTCCAAGGCTCTACATATATAGTTTCTCCATCATGAAAATGACGCATATGAAGTTGACAAGTAGTAATTAAACTATCTGGACCATGTGCTCTCCCATTAATATATAGAGAACACATTCCACAAATTCCTTCACGACAATCATGATCAAATGATATAGGAGAAGAATCTTTTTTTTTACATAAGATGATCTGATTGTTTAGAATATCTAACATTTCTAAAAATGAACTATTAGAAGATATATTATAGATTTGATAAGTTTTAAAAAACCCCTTTTCCTCACTATTTTTTTGTCTCCATATTTTTAACTTAAAATTCATAAGTTTTTTTCTTTAATATGTTTTTTTTTATTTATAAGAACGTGACTGTACTTTTACAAAAGTAAAATTTAAATCTTCTTTATGCATAATTTCATCACTTATAGGATGATTATCCCTGTATTCCCATATAGAAACATATTTATAATGAACATCATCACGAAGAGCTTCTCCTTCTTTTGTTTGATACTCTTCACGAAAATGACTTCCACAAGATTCTTTTCTATTTAAAGCATCCATAGCCATTAATTCTCCTAATTCTAAAAAATCCGCTACACGTCCAGCTTTTTCTAATTCAGAGTTTAATCCATCATCAATATATCCGGGAACAAAAACATTTTTCCAAAATTCATATCGAAGTTCTTGTATATTTTTTATAGCTTTATATAACCCTACATGATTTCTACTCATTCCTACATATTTCCACATAATATTTCCAAGTTTTTTATGAAAGAAATCAGCAGGCATATTTCCATTATTTTGAATAAGTTTTTGAATTCTATTTTTTACATTTGTTTCTGATTTTTGAAAAGCTATATGTTTTGTAGATATTTTTTCTGTGATACATTTAGATAAGTAATCCGCTATAGTATATGGTAAAATAAAATAGCCATCAGCTAATCCCTGCATTAATGCAGAAGCTCCTAGTCGATTTGCTCCATGATCAGAAAAATTAGCTTCTCCTATAACATAACATCCAGGAATAGAAGTCATTAAATTATAATCAACCCATAAACCTCCCATTGTATAATGGACTGCTGGATAAATTTTCATAGGAGTTTTGTAAGGATCTTCATTGGTAATTTTTTCATACATATGAAATAAATTTCCATATTTAGATTCCATTATTTCTTTTCCTAATTTTTTTTTATCCAATGAATTGGATCGTTGAATTCCAAGTTCATTTGCTTTTTCTTTTCCATATTTTTCTATAGAAAAACTAAAATCTAAAAATACGCCTTCTTTGTTCTCATTATTTTCTATTCCAAATCCTTTATCACAACGTTCTTTCGCAGCTCTAGATGCAACATCTCTTGGAACAAGATTTCCAAACGAAGGATAGCGTCTTTCAAGATAATAATCTCTATTTTCTTCACTTATATCCTCAGGTTTTTTAGAACCATTTCGTAAGAATACAGCATCTTCTAATTTATTGGGAACCCATATTCTTCCATCATTTCTTAATGATTCAGACATTAATGTTAATTTAGATTGATAATTTCCATGTATAGGAATACAAGTGGGATGTATTTGAGTGTAACAAGGATTAGCAAAAAATCCTCCTTTTTTATGAACTTTCCATATAGCACTTGCATTAGATCCCATTGCATTGGTAGATAAAAAAAATATATTTCCGTACCCTCCTGAAGCTATAACTATAGCATGTGCTGCATGTTTTTCTATTTCTCCGGAAATTAGATTTCTTGCAATAATCCCTTTAGCAATCCCATCCACAGTTACTAAATCTAACATTTCATGACGATTATACATCTTTATTCTTCCTTTTCCGATTTGTCTAGCCATAGAAGAATAGCATGCTAATAAAAGCTGTTGTCCTGTTTGTCCCTTTGCATAAAAGGTTCTAGAAACTTTTGTTCCTCCAAAAGATCTGGTTTCCAAGTATCCTGCATAATCACGAGCAAATGGAACTCCTTGGGCTACACATTGATCTATGATGTTTGAAGAAATTTCTGCTAAACGATAAACATTTGCTTCCCTAGATCTATAATCTCCACCTTTAATTGTGTCATAAAATAATTGATAAATCGAATCGTTGTCTCCTTTATAATTTTTAGATGCATTAATTCCACCTTGTGCCGCTACAGAATGTGCTCTTCTTGGAGAATCTTGGTAACAAAAAGCTTTTACTCTATATCCTAATTCTGATAAAGAAGCGGCAGCTGCCCCTCCAGCAAGTCCTGTTCCAACAACAATAATTTCTATATTAGATCTGTTGTTAGGAGATACTAATTTTAAAGTAGATTTATAATCTATCCATTTATGAGTTAACGAACTGACTGGAATTTTCGAATGAAATTTAAAGGAATCTTTCATTAAAAAAAATATTAGTGATCATTAAAAAAAAACCAAATAGCAATAAGAGAAAAACCAGAACAAATCAACCATAAATATAAAAATCCAAATTTTTGGATCCAAAACCATCTTTTTTCATTGGATAAACCCAAAGATTGAAAAGAAGATTGAAATCCATGATTTAAATGAATGCCTAAAATAAAAAATGAAAATACATATATAAATGTATAAACAGGATTTTTGAATAAAGAAACAACTATATGATAATCAGAAATTGAATGAAAATGATTTGAATATTTCATGGGGATCATGAAATTGATAAGATGTAAAATTAAAAAACATAAAATTAAAATTCCTGTATATACCATTGTACGACTACTAAATGAACTAGTAGAATAAGAATTCACAGCATAATCAATTTCCCCCTTTCTTTTTTTATTTTCTAAATGTAGTTTAATTCCTAATAAAATATGAATTACAAAACCTATGGCAAGAACATATTCCATTATTCGAATAAATATATTTTGTCTCATAAAAAAAACAGCTTCGTTAAAAGCTTTTTCTCCTGAAAAAAGAAATAAATTTACACTCAAATGCAATAACAAAAAAATCATTAAAAAAACTCCTGTAGTCGCCATGACCACTTTCTTTCCAATAGAAGATTGAAGAAAATTGGAATGATTCACTGTAATTCACAATGTTTATTTAAGTAAATATAAAGAAGATATATGAAATATTTTTTTATATAACATCACCATTATTTTCTAATTTTTTTAAGAGTATTTACAAGTAAATCTATATCTTTTTTTTCATTAAAAATTCCAAAAGAAATTCTAATAGGCATTGTTTGTTTTAATAAATATTCATCTGTTATAGATTGAATTACATGAGATATTTTCTGATTCTTTCGATTGCAAGAACTTCCTTTAGAAACAGAAACTCCCATTAAATCTAAATGAAAATAAAACAAATGATCCGGTTTTATGGGATACAAAAAATTTAATATTGAGGGGATGCTTTTTTCAGGATGATATGATAATCCATTAAAAATGATATTGGGAATTATTTTTTTTAATTCTGAAATACAATAAGATTTTAAATCTTGTATTTTTTTTATATGACTTGTAAAATTACAAGAAGATAATCGTAAAGCTTCTGATAATCCAGCAATTCCATGTATGTTTTCCGTACCTGAACGAATTCCATATTCCTGAACTCCACCAGTCATAAAAGGTTTCATTTTTTTTAAAATATGATGTCTTACAAAAGCAAACCCAATTCCTTTTGGTCCATAAAATTTGTGTGCACTTGCAGTAGCAAAATCACAGGATAATTTTTCCATATTAATAGGAAGATTTCCTATCCCTTGTATAGTATCCGAATGAAAATAAGCATTATATTTTTGACATAAAAAAACTACTTGATCTACCTCTAACAAATTTCCAATCTCATTATTAGCATACATTAAACTAACAAGTGTTTTTTTATATATATTTTTTTTCAAAAATTTTTCCATGTTATTGAAATCTAATATTCCTTTTTTATTAATTGAAATAAAATCTACAGATATTTTGTATCTAATAGATAGATCTAAAATTGTTTGTAATACGGATAGATGTTCTAATTGTGAGGTTAGAATATGTTTGATACCTAAATCTAATACTGAAGATCTTAATACGAGATTATTGGCTTCAGTTCCTCCTGAAGTAAAAATAATCTCAGAAGGAGATGCTTTAATATTTTTTGCAATACAAATCCTAGATTCCTCTAAAATTGAACGAGTTTCTCTTCCATAACTGTGCTGTACAGAAGAAGGATTTCCTAATGAGGATTTTAATGTATTCATTATTACTTTCAAAACTTCATTTCTTATAGGAGTGGAAGCTGCGTTATCCAAATATGCTCGTTTCATTTACTATTAAAAATTTTTACATATACATACAAATATATAATGTATTCAATTTCCGTTTGTTAAAAATATATTTTAATAAAAAATCTCATTTTTAATTTTGTATATTTATCATAATTATATTGGGGAATATATTTTAAAGTCTTCATAAAAAAAAACTTTATAGCTTTTGTTAAATAAATATTTGTTGTTTTAATAATGTGATTAAAATGTCTATTTTATTTTTATTTAAATTGAGTGAATATGGAAATAAATGTTGGATTTTCGGTCCTAATGGGGTTTGTGATTGGAATTATTACATGTTATTTTTTTGGAAAAAAAACTATATTAAAAAAATATATCCAATTATTGAAAAAAGCTAATTTTCAATCAAAAAAAATCATAAACAATGCAGAAAAAGAAGGAGAATCCATAAAAAAAAAGAAAATGATTCAAGCAAAAGAGAAATTTATAGAACTTAAATCTAAACATGAAAAAGACGTTTATTTGAGAGAAAAAAAAATAATTGATATAGAAAACAAAACAAAAGAAAAAGAAAATAGATTGTCTAAAGAAATAGAGATTTATTTTAAAAAAAATAATCGTTTAGAATCACAAATACATGATTACGAAAAAAAATATAAAATTCTTAAAAAAAAACAAGAAGAATTTAAAAATATGCATTTACAACAAGTAGAATTACTTGAAAAAATATCGAATTTTTCTTCTGAAGAAGCTAAAAATGAATTAATTGAAATTCTGAAAGAAGAGGCAAAAATAAAAGCACAAACTCACATACAAAACATTATAGAAGAATCACAATTAACTGCAAAAATGTCGGCAAAAAAAATTGTAATTCAAGCAATTCAAAGAATTGGAACCGAACAAGCCGTAGAAAATGCTGTATCCGTTTTTAACATAGAATCAGATGATGTTAAAGGTCGTATAATCGGAAGAGAAGGAAGAAATATAAGAGCTCTAGAAAAAGCAACGGGAGTAGAAATTATTGTAGATGATACTCCAGAAGCCATTCTTTTATCTTGCTTTAACCCTATAAGAAGAGAAATAGCTAGATTATCTCTTCACAAATTAGTTATAGATGGACGTATACATCCAGCTAGAATCGAAGAAATAGTAGAAAAAACAGAAAGACAAATTGAAGAGGAGATTATAGAAGTAGGAAAAAAAAACATTATAGATTTAGGAATTCATAGAATTCATCCAGAATTAATCAGAATGATAGGAAGAATGAAATATCGTTCTTCTTATGGACAAAATCTTTTACAACATTCTCGTGAAGTTTCTCATTTATCAGGAATATTGGCCTCTGAATTGGGATTAAATTCAAAATTGGCAAAACGTGCTGGATTATTACATGATATAGGAAAAGTACCTGAAAACGAATCAGAACTACCTCATGCTATTTTAGGAATGCAGTGGGCAGAAAAATATGGAGAAAATATGGAAGTTTGTAATGCCATTGGTTCACATCATGATGAAATAGAAATGAAAGTACTATTGTCTCCCATAATACAAGTTTCAGATTCTATTAGTGGAGCCCGTCCTGGAGTAAGAAGAAATTCTTTTGAATCTTATTCAAAAAGGCTAAAAAATTTGGAGGATATAGCGTTGAGTTTTGATGGAGTTAATAAAGCTTTTGCCATACAAGCAGGAAGAGAATTACGTGTATTAGTTGAAAGTGATAAAATCGATGATAAAAAAGCTTTTCAATTATCTTGTGATATAACAGAAAAAATAAAAAACGAAATGACTTATCCTGGTCAAATTAAAGTAACAGTGATAAGAGAAACTCGAGCTGTACAAATAGCTAGATAAAAATTGATAAAAATTATGAAAGACTCTCCTATAACTTCTTTTATTAAAAAATACTTCCTTCATTTTAATGCTTTAACTTTATCAGAAGCCGCTAAAGCGTATAAATATCATATTCAAAATAATGGAAAAATGATGGTAACACTAGCCGGTGCAATGAGTACTGCTGAATTAGGAAAGATATTATCTGAAATGATCCGAAAAGATCAAATTCATATTATTTCTTGTACAGGAGCAAATTTGGAAGAAGATCTATTGAATTTGATAGCTCATTCTCATTATAAAAAGATACCTAACTATAGAGATTTAACTCCTGATGAGGAAAAAAATTTCTTAAAAAAAGGTTATTACAGAGTAACTGATACTTGTATTCCAGAAGAACAAGCTTTTAAAAAATTACAAAAACATATATTAAAAATATGGACAAGAGCGAAAGAAAAATCAGAACGTTATTTTCCTCATGAATACATTTATCAATTATTATTAGAAAATATTTTAAAACCCTATTACGACATAGATTCAGAAAACAGTTGGGTATTAGCTGCAGCAAAAAAAAATATTCCCTTAATAGTTCCAGGATGGGAAGATAGCACAATTGGAAATATTTTTGCCTCATATTGTATGAAAAAACTATTTCAACCTTTTCTTGTAAAGAACGGAATTGAATATATGATATTTTTAGCAAAATGGTATCAAAAAGAATCTATCAAACATAAAATAGGTTTTTTTCAAATTGGAGGAGGTATTTCAGGAGATTTTCCTATTTGTGTGGTTCCCATGTTATCTCAAGATATAGGATTTCATTCTACTCCGTTTTGGTCTTATTTTTGTCAAATTTCTGATTCAACAACCAGTTATGGATCTTATTCTGGAGCTATTCCCAACGAAAAAATAACTTGGGGAAAACTTGATAAAGATACTCCAAAATTTATCATTGAATCAGATGCTACTATAGTTGCTCCGCTTATTTTCGCATATATATTAAATATGTAATTTATTGATTAATAAAAAAAATATAAAATTGATGAAAAATTTATATGATCTTGTTGTTATTGGTTCTGGACCAGGAGGATATATTTCCGCTATCAGAGCAAGTCAATTGGGTCTTCGTACTGCTCTTATAGAGAAATATCAGGAACTAGGCGGAACATGTTTAAATGTAGGTTGTATTCCTTCTAAATCTCTTTTAGATTCTTCTAAATATTTTTCATTAGCTAAAAATAATTATTCTTCACATGGAATTTTTTTTGAAAAATTATTTTTTGATTTCCAAAAAATGATGGATAGAAAAAATGAGGTAGTAAAGAACATAAATAATGGAGTGAAATATTTAATGAAGAAAAACAAAATTGATTTGTATCAAGGAATCGGTTCATTTAAAACCAAAAATATTCTGTTTTTAAAAGATAGAAAATCATTGAAAGAAAAAAAAGAAATACAATTTCAATATTGTATCATATCTACAGGATCTAAACCTTTATGCTTATCTCATTTAAATTTTCATCTAGAAAATAGAATTCTTTCTTCTACAGAAGCTCTTCATTTAAAAGAAATTCCAAATCAATTAATCATAATTGGAGGAGGAATCATTGGATTAGAATTAGGTTCTATTTTTAATAGATTAGGAAGTAAAATTATCATCATAGAACCTATGGACAAAATCATATCAAATATGGATGATTCTTTAAGTCAGGAAATGCGAAAAATATTAGAAAAATCTTCTATTCAAATAGAAACCTCTTTATCTGTTTCCAATATTTTTAAAGAAAATCATGAAAAAATATCTGTTTTTGCAAAATATCATAATGGAAAAGAAGTGAAGTTTATAGGAGATTATTGTCTTTTATCAATAGGAAGAAGACCATATACAAAAAATTTAGGTTTAGAACATATAAATATTCAAACAAATAAAAAAGGATTCATACTTGTAAATGATGATTTACAAACTTCTGTAAAGAATATCTATGCAATAGGAGATGTTATAGGAGGAAAAATGTTAGCACATAAGGCTGAAGAAGAAGGATTATATGTAGTGGAACATATGGTGGGACAAAAACCAAATAAATTAAATTATGATTTAATCCCATCAATAATTTATACTTACCCTGAAGTAGCCAGTATTGGACGTTCAGAAAATGAAATTAAGAAAAATAAAATAGAATATAATATAGGAATTTTTCCTATGAAAATATTAGCTAGGGCTCGTACAAGTGGCTGTACAGATGGTTTTTTAAAAATGATTTCTCACAAAAAAACAGATGAAATATTAGGAGTCCATATCATTGGAGATCATGCTTCAGATATGATTATGGAAGCATCTGTAGCTATGGAATTCCGATCCTCTTCAGAAGATATATATAGAATATGTCACCCGCATCCTACTTTAAGTGAATCATTTAAAGAAGCCGCTTTATTAAATTTTGAAAATCGTTCTATACATATGTAAAGACTTTTAATGCCAAAAATTCCAAAATATAGTTTTCTTTCCTTTTTTTTTCAGAAAATTATTGGTTTTTTCAAAATGTTTAGATCCTAAAAAACCCATATGAGCAGAAAAAGGAGATGGATGTGAGGTTTTTAAAACGTAATGATCATGAAAAGAATTGATTAAAGGTATTTTTTTTTGAGCATACTTTCCCCATAAAAGAAAAACAATATTTTTTTTTCGATTGGAAATAGTTTGTATGATTTGATCTGTAAAAAGTTCCCATCCTATATTTCTATGAGACATAGGAAAACCTTTTCTGACTGTTAATATTGAATTTAATAATAACACTCCTTGCTTTGACCAATAAATTAAAGATCCACTCATAGGATAACAACTTGTTTTTTTTAAATTCAAACAATTATTCACTTCTGTAAAAATATTTTTTAATGAGGCAGGAATAGGTATTCCATTAGGAACAGAAAAACAAAGACCATCCGCTTGATTTTTTTCATGATAAGGATCTTGTCCTAGAATAACTACTTTTAATCTTTGAAAAGAACAATATTTTAAACAAAAAAATATATTTTTTTGTTTAGGAAAACAAATAAAACGATTATATTCAATTCTAAGAATTTTCAATAATTTTATAAAATAAGGTTTATGAAATTCATCTTTTAATAAAGAAATCCAATCAAAATTGATCTCTGATTTTTCTCCTAGTATCATCATAAAAATAAACTAAAGATTTCCATGCAAAAAATTCTTTTTTTGAATAAGCTCCCCTTTATTTTCATAATTTTTTGTATCTGGAATACAACATTGAACTGGACAAATTATAATACATTGAGGTCGATCATAAAAACCCACGCATTCTGTACATTTTTCCGGAACAATAAAATATATATCCTTTTTTTTGGGTTCTTGAAATATAGTTGGATCTAGATCTAATATTTTCTTCTTTTTCAAAGAAGTTCCATCTGACATTCTCCATTTTTTTCCTCCTTCATAAATTGCTTGATTAGGACACTCAGGTTCACAAGCTCCACAATTTATGCATTTTTCTGTAATTTTTATGGACATTGAACTTTAAAAAAAATTTAAATAATGATTAAAACTTTTGATAAATTAGGATCTTTTTTAAGGGAAGTTAAAAAATTTTATCCACATAACAAGTATTTATCCAAACATTATAAAAAGTTTTTTTTTTCTTTTCTAAAAATTATTAAAAAAATAACTATTGAAAATCAATGGTTTAGAATAGAGGATTTATTAATAACTTTTGATCAATGGGGAAAAACTCTTAAAAAAGAAAAGTTAGAATCTTGGATGAGTAAATATTATTTTCCAAAAAAAAAATATAAAAAAATTCTTGTTATTATGCCTGGAAATGTTCCAATGGTTGGATTTCATGATTTTTTGTGTGTGATTTTATCAGGACATAAAATCATAATTAAATTATCTGAAGAAGATAATTTATTACTTCCATTTTTATGTAAAATAATAATACATGAAAAACCCATGTTAAAAAATAAAATCAAATTTACAAATAACATTTTTTATGAAAAATTTGATTATGTAATAGCCACTGGAAATAATAATACATCTCGTTATTTTGAATATTATTTTAGAAAATATCCTGTTTTACTTAGAAAAAGTAGAACTTCTGTAGCTGTGTTACAAGGAAGGGAAACAGAAGAGGAATTAATTCTTTTGAATAAAGACATGTTAACTTATTCGGGAAGGGGATGTAGAAATGTAGGAAAAATATTTATCCCTCATGATTATAATGTTCATTGGATTTTAAAAAAATCATTTATATCCGAATATATTACAAAAAATTACAAGTATACAGACAATTATAAGTATTATCTCTCTATCTATACTATGAACAAAGTTAGCTTTCAAAAAAATCATTTCGTTCTTTTGAAAGAAGAAAAAAATTATCGTAGTCCAATATCTGTAGTTTATTATGAATTTTATAATAATTTAAATCAGTTAAAAAAAATAATTGTAGAAAACAGTAACGATATACAATGTATCGTTTCTAAAAATTTTTTAGAAAAAGAAACACTTTTCGGAAAAACACAATATCCAAAATTAGAAAACTATGCAGATGAAATAGACACAATTCAATTTTTAAATGGGTGATTTAATAAAAAGCTGATCTTTGTTATCCAGATTCATTTTTGTAGATATCATTCCTCCTATTTTAGGCGCTTCTAATCCACTTTTTAATACAATTTTGCATATAAAAATACGGCATTCATCCCAAATATCTTCTTTTATAAAATTTTCTAAAGTTTTTTTTCCTCCTTCCACTATTAAAGATAAAATTTTCTTTTTATGCAAACAATCCAATATTTGATGGATAATTTTTTTCTTAAAAGAAATTTGAATATATTCTATATTTTTTTGATTTTCTTTATTTTTATCTGTAAACACAATAGTATGTTGAGATCCATCCAAAATAAAATGAGAATTAGAAATACTTAATTTTTGATCAATAAAAATTCTAATCGGATTCTTACCAAACCATTTTCTAACATTTAGCTTTGGATTGTCATTTAATACAGTTTTTTTTCCTACCAAAATTCCATCTTCTTCCGACCTCCATTTATGATTTAGTTGTTTAGCATATATTCCACTAATCCAATTGGATTTTTTTTTTTCTGAATATATAAAACCATCATTACTTTGTGCCCATTTTAATATAATATAAGGACGTTTTTTTTCATGAAAAGTAAAAAAACGCTTATTTAAAATTCTACATTGATCTATTAATACATTTTCTATAACTTCAACACCATATTTTTTTAATTTTTTTATTCCTAACCCTTTCACTTTTTCACAAGGATCTTGTATTCCCACTATTACTCTTGGAATATTTTTTCTAATTATCAAATCGACACAAGGAGGAGTTTCTCCAAAATGAACACATGGTTCCAATGTAACATATAGAGTGCAATCAAAAAATAAGTATTTATTTTTTATATTATTAATAGCTATAAACTCGGCATGATACATTTCATTTTTATAATGATATCCTTCTGATAAAACAATTCCATTTCTTTCTATCACACATCCAACCATAGGATTTGGAGATGTAAATCCTAATCCGTTTTTAGCTAATTGTATAGCTCTTTTCATAAAAATTTCTTTATATTTCATCAATTTTATATTTTTTTCCATATTTTCCAAGATTCCTCAGCTTGAAAATAAAACATTTCTAACCCGTTTTGGATTAAAGCCCCCTTTTTTTCTGCCTTTTTTAGAAACAAAGATTTATTGGGATTATAAACTAGGTCATAAAAATAATGTTCGGAGGAAACATATTGATAAGGTAAAAATGGACATGAATTTATATTAGGATATGTTCCTATAGGAGTACAATTAATGATAATTTTGTATTCATTCAATAAATTTTGATTTATATCTTCATAAACTAGAAACCCACTATTTTTTTTCCTAGAAATATATTGATATGGAATTTTTAATTTTTCTAAAACAAATGAAATGGTTTTAGAAACCCCTCCAGTTCCTAAGATTAATGCTTTAAAATTTGTTTTATTTTTAAATTGTTTAAATTTTTTTTTAAAAGAACACTCAAAACCTAAAACATCTGTATTAAAACCAATTCTACATTTATTCGTAATTTTTACTACATTCACAGATCCTATAGATTTTGCTTCAGGCATAATTTGAGTAAGGAAAGGAATAATACTTGTTTTATAAGGTATAGTCACATTACATCCTTTCAAATAAGGATTTTGAAAGATCAACGATACATCTTCTATTTTTGAAATATCGAAAATTTCGTAATCTGCATTGAAAATAGATTCCTGTTTGAATTTTTCAAGAAAAAATTTTCTAGAAAAAGAATATTTAATATTTTTTCCTATCAGACCATAAATTCTTTTCTTTTCATGTTTCATAATAAAAAAATATGAAGTCTATTCTTCTCTTTTCGATTTCATATGTTCTCTATATTTCGCTTTCAATATTTCAATCCTTCTTCCTTCAGAAGGTTTTATATATTGTTGCCTTTCTCTAAACTCTTTTAAAAGACGAGTTTTATCAAATTTTTTTTTACATTTTTTTAAAGCTTTATCAATTGATTCTCCTTCTCTAACAGTAGTAATTAAGATCATAAAAACTTAATAAATAATTCTTGTGGACACTATCGGATTTGAACCGATGACCTCTACTCTGTCAAAGTAGCGCTCTAAACCTACTGAGCTAAATGTCCTTTAAAATCAACAAAATTAAGTATTTTTTGATATATAATGGATTTATAATTTATATTATGTCCTGCAATATTCTAAAAAAATCTATAAAATATTTAAAAGGATTGAGTTTAAAGAAAGCTTCTTTATTCAATACTGAATTAAACCTTTATACATATGAGGATTTACTTTTTTTTTATCCTAAAGGATATAGGCATTTATCCGCAATAAAAAACATATCAGAATTATCCAATCATGATAATGATTTTGTACAAATATTAGGTATAATCACTAAGATTGAAGAAAGAAACTATAAAAATAAAAAAGGAAAAATGTTAATAGCACATTTTGAAGACAAAACAGGTTATATAGAGTTAGTTTGGTTTCAAAAAAAAAATATTTTAAAAAATATAATCAAAAATATTACAGTCATAGTTTTTGGAAAAGTTAAATATTTTCAAAATAAAATTCAAATTATTCATCCAAACATTAAAAAATTCCATTCTTCAGTAAAAAATTTTTCTATATTTCCTGTATATCCTATTCCTAAGAATTTAAAAGAAAAAGGAATAAATAATTTTTTTATGACTAATTTATTACAAAATCTTATAGAAGAGTTAAAAGATGACATAAATGAATTTTTTTTTCAAGATTTGATGAATAATAAATTAATGTCAAGAAAAAAAGCTTTAATTCAAATTCATTTTCCAGAATCTTTAGATTCCTTATTACAAGCGCAATATTCTTTAAAATTTGAAGAGTTATTCCTATTAAAACTATTTTTTTTATCTAAAAAAGAATTAGCACATAGTTGTCCTTTTACAAAATTAGGTAAGAATTTTCATAATTTTTACAAAAATTTTTTACCTTTTACTTTAACAGAAGAACAAAAAAAAGTATTTAAGGAAATATGGAATGATTTGAAAAAACCCACTCAAATGAATCGATTATTACAAGGAGAAGTAGGATGTGGAAAAACCATCATAGCCATGTTATCAATGCTTGTCGCTTTAGATAACGGATTTCAATCTTGTTTGATGGCTCCTACTGAAGTTTTAGCCATACAACATTATTATTCTATAAAAAAAATGTTTTCTAAAATTGGAATTAAAATAGCATTATTAACAAGTTCTATTCCTGATTCTATACGAAAATCTCTCTATCATGAAATCTTAACAGGAGAAATCTCTATTATAATAGGAACACATTCTTTAATTCAGGATAAAGTTCAATTTCAAAATCTTGGATTGGCAATAATAGATGAAGAACAACGTTTTGGAGTAGAACAGAGAGAAAAAATTTGGAAAAAAAATGAAAAAATTCCTCATATTTTAATTATGACAGCGACTCCTATTCCTAGGACATTAGCAATGATTATTTATCATGATTTAAATATTTCTATCATCAAAAAATTGCCTTTAGGAAGAATACCTATTAAAACTATTCATTTTTGGAATAAAAATAGAAATCAAGCTTTTAAAATTGTGAAAAACCAAATCTCAATAGGAAGACAAATTTATATTATATACCCCACTATAAATACTTCTTTGAAATATAAAAATTTAATGAGAGGATACCAGGAAATTAGAGAAAAATTTAAAAATTTGAAAAATCAAATTGGAATTTTACATGGTGAAATGAATTTTCAAGAAAAAAATATACAAATGAATCGATTTTTACGTGGTAAAACAAAAATTCTAATAGCAACTACGGTTATAGAAGTAGGAGTAGACGTTCCTAACGCTTCAGTGATTTTAATAGAAAATGCAGATCTTTTCGGTTTATCTCAATTACATCAATTAAGAGGAAGAGTAGGAAGAGGGATACACCAAAGTTATTGCATTCTTCTTACGGATAAGAAAATTAGTGTAGAAGGTGGTTTTAGAATCAAAAAAATGTGTGAAACAAATAAAGGATTAGAAATAGCTAAAGAAGATCTGAAATTACGTGGTGGTGGAGACTTAATAGGAACTAAACAAAGTGGAAAAAATTATTTTCGTATAGTAAATTTGATAAAAGATTATAAATTAATAAAAGAAGTTTTTCCAATTGCTAAAATGTTTTTTCAAAAAAATCCTAATTTTTTAAATGATACAAAAAATATTTTTTATGAATACTATAAAAAAATAAATGAAAAGATTGTAAATAAGTAAATACATGAATTCTCTGAATAGCTCTCAACGAAAAATTATAGAAACGATTAATGGTCCCATATTAGTTCTTGCTGGAGCAGGATCAGGAAAAACTCGTGTGATTACACACCGCATTGTTCATATGATTCAAAATATAGGAATATATCCTTCTAATATATTGGCTTTAACTTTTACCAAAAAAGCTGCTAAAGAAATGAAAAATCGTATTTATAACATGATGATGAATCAAACAGATTCTGATCAAATCACACTGGGAACTTTTCATTCTATATTTTCCAATATTCTAAGAAAAGAATCTCATTGGTTGGGATTTAAGTCTAATTATACTATTTATGATCATAAAGATTCAGAAAATGTCATAAAACAAATATTCAAAGATCTAAATATAGATATATCTTTGAATTATAAAGAGATCAAAAGAAAAATATCTGAATACAAAAATAATTTATATGGTTTCTTCTATAAAAGAAAATTAATAAATCAAAAATTGGAAGAACCTATTACTAAAATTTATGAATCTTATACAAAACGTTGTTTTCAAGCAAACGCATTAGATTTTGATGATATATTACTTTATACTAATTATTTATTTTTTTATTTTCCAAACGTGTTGAAAAAATATCAACAAAAATTTAAATACATATTAATTGATGAATACCAAGATACCAATTTATCTCAAAATACTGTTATAAAAAATTTAGTTTCTCAACATAAAAATCTTTTTGTAGTAGGAGATGACGCTCAAAGCATTTATGGGTTTCGTGGAGCTCATCTTTCAAATATTTTAAATTTTCATCTTGATTATAAAAATGCTAAAATCTTTCGTCTTGAACAAAACTATCGTTCTACTAACTATATCGTGCAAGCTTCTAACAATATTATTTCTTTTAATAAAAAGAAAATTTTCAAAAAAATATGGACAAATAATGAAGAAGGAGAAAAAATAAAAATATATTGTGCTTCTTCTGAACGAGAAGAAGCACAATATATTGCTTGTTCTATTCTTTCAATAAAAAGAAAAAAAAATTTACAATTTGAAAACTTTGCTATTCTTTACAGAGCAAAGATACAATCACATATTATAGAATATTCACTCAAAAAAAAAAATATACCATATCATATATATGGATCCATTTCGTTTGAAAAACGAAAAGAAATTCGAGATTTTTTAGCTTATCTTAGAGTGATTGTGAATCCAAATGATGAAGAATCTTTATTACGTATTATAAAAAAAAGAAATCAAAAGATAGTAAAAAACATATTGAGTTTATCTCAAAAAAAAGGAATTACAGTTTATAACATAATACAAAATATAGAAAATTATAAATCGTTATTAAAAATAAATAATAGAACAAAAAATAACTTTATAAATTTAATTTTTACAATCGAAAAGTTACGTGTTAATGTAGAAAAAGACAATGCATATGTCATAGCAAAAAATGTGATAAGTTTTTTGACAAAACAAAACTATTATAAAAATGAAGATTTTCAATCTATACTTGATAATATATTTCAATATGTTAAAGAACAAGAAGAATTAAAAAATCATGGAGATACAAGTTTATTTGGTTTTTTACGATGTTTTTATTTGGAAATACATGAAGATATTAATCATAAAGAAAATGAAAAAAATAAAGTTTCATTAATGACAATTCATTTATCCAAAGGATTAGAATTTTCCATTGTTTTTATTGCAGGATTAGAAGAAAATTTGTTTCCATCAAAATCCAGTCTTTTAACCCCGTTAAAAATAGAAGAAGAACGTCGTTTATTTTATGTTGCTTTAACTCGAGCTCAAAAAAAAGCAGTACTCACTTATGCGAAACATAGATTTATATGGGGGGAAAAAAAAGAAAATAACCCTAGTCGTTTTATTCACGAAATGAATAAAAATTTCATTGATATAGAAAATCATCATAAACATATATTAGAAAAAAAAAAAATTCATTCTTTGAATCATTTTCATCATGTGAATCATAATAAAAAAAATTATGAAAATTCTAAATATTTAAAAATGAAAAAAGGAGTCAAAGTTTTTCACAAGAATTTTGGATTAGGAATCATTGTAGAATTGCAAAATCACAATCAAATAGCTTTAATAAAATTTCAACAATCAGGAAAAAAAAGAATTTTTCTAAAATTGGATAAACTTGTTATTTACTCATAACAACAATTTATGAATGATTCAAAAAAAATTAAATTAAATTTCTATTTTCAGAAAATAATTTGTTTTGTAGCGATTATTTTATTTATCGTAAAATTAATTACTTGGCATATTACTTCTTCACTTTCTATATTTAGTGATGCTATGGAAAGTTTGATTAATATCATTAGTGGTTTTATCGGATTATGTAGCCTTTATATATCATCTTTGCCTAAAGATCAAAATCATCCATATGGACACGGTAAAATAGAATTTATATCAACAGCTATAGAAGGGTTTTTAATTTCTATAGTAGGAACTACTATTTTTATAAATACTTTTATACGTATTAAATATTATCATATGCATGGAGTCCTTTTATCAAGATTAGATTATGGTATTTTCTTAATGTCCTTTACTGGAATGATTAATTATTTTTTAGGATTATTAGCCTGCAAGATAGGGCATAAAAATGGAGCTTTAACATTAATAGCTAGTGGAAAACATCTTCAAATCGATACTTATTCTACTTTTGGTATAGTTGTAGGACTTATTTTATTGAATATCACTAAATGTATATGGATTGATCCTATTATTTCTATTATTTTTTCATCCTTAATATTATATACAGGATTTAAATTATTAAGAAATGCTACAGCTGGAATTATGGATGAATCTGATAAAAAACTTTTAAGAAAATTATCTTTTTATCTCAATAAAAATAGAGATGATCATTGGATCGATCTTCATCATTTAAAAATTATTAAATATGGTAGTGCATTGCATATCGATTGTCATTTAACTGTTCCATGGTTTTTTAATATAAAAAAAGCGAATCAAGAAGTGAAAAAATTAACTCAACTAACTAAAAATAAATTTGGATTTAAAGTAGAATTATCGGTTCACGTTGAAGCTTGTTCTAATAATCATTGTATATTTTGTTTTAATCATTCTTGTAAAGAAAGAAAAAACCTTTTTCAAAAAAAAATTCTTTGGACTTTAGATAAAACATCTTATTATAACAACAAACAATACTAAACTTTAAAATAGATAGATATTATGATGGAATACAACACTAATCGTTTTAAATTGGTGATACCAGAATATGGTAGAAATATTCATAAAATGATAGAATACGCCATACAAATAAAAAACAGAAAAAAAAGAAATCGTTGTGCATGGGGTATTATTAAATTAATGACGGGATCCATTCATCCTAAATTTCAAAAGTCAATTCCTTATTTTCAACATAAATTATGGAATCAACTATTTATCATGTCTAAATATCAATTAGATATTGATACTCCTTTTCCTAAACCAAATACAAAAGAAACCTACAAAATGAGTTTTTGTAATAAAAAAGTAGTATACCCTAAATATTTAACTAATTTTAGATATTATGGTAAAATCATAAGAAACATGATCCATGCAGCAATACGTTGTAGAGATACGCAAAAAAAAGAAGGATTATTTTATGCTATTGCTAATACAATGAAAAAAAACTATCTAAGATGGAATAAAAGTATGGTGGAAGATGACGTCATATTTAAAGACTTAAAAGAACTTTCAAAAGGAAAAATATGTTTAATGAAAAATACAGATTCATTATTACAATGTTCTCATATTTTGAAATATAAAAAAAAAGAAAAATACTAAACAATAAAACATGATTTTGGAATGAGTATTTTTCAAATAAAAGGAGGATTTCCTTTAAAAGGAGAAATTCACCCACAAGGTGCTAAAAATGAATCTTTGCAGGTATTATGTGCCGTGTTATTAACTTCAGAAAAATTGAGAATTAAAAATATTCCAGAAATAGGAGATGTTAAATGTTTAATGCAAATTCTTAAAAATTTAGGAGTTTTAGTAAAAAAAAATGGAATGGGAGATTATACTTTTCAAGCAAAAAATATAAATACTGAATATTTAAATACAAAAAAATTCCGAGAGTATGGAAAATCTATCAGAGGATCAATTATGATTGCAGGTCCTTTACTTTCCAGATTTGGAAAAGTTTGTATTCCAATACCTGGAGGAGATAGGATAGGAAGACGACGTTTAGACGCTCATTTAACAGGATTAAAATTGTTAGGAAGTAGGATTTATTATCATAATGAATATAAATATTTTGACTTACAGATTCATAAAAAGAGTTTGACTGGAGAATATATTTTAATGGAAGAAGCTTCTATTACAGGAACGGCTAATATCATTATGGCTGCCACTTTAGCTAAAGGAAAAACTACAATTTTTAATGCGGCTTGTGAACCTTATATTCAACAATTATGCAAATTATTAAATAAAATGGGAGCCAAAATTAAAGGAATAGGATCTAATTTAATTAATATAATTGGAGTCAAAGAATTAGGAGGATGTGAACACACTATATTACCTGATATGGTAGAAATAGGTAGTTGGATCGGTTTGGCTGCTATTACTTGTTCTGAAATAAAAATTAAAAATGTAAGTTGGAAAAATTTAGGAATTGTTCCTAACACATTTCAGAAAATGGGGATAAAGTTAGAAAAGGTTCAAGATGACATTTATATTCCATCTCAAAAATCTTATCAAATTAAAAAATCATTAAATAATGCAATATTAACAATATCTGATGCTCCATGGCCTGGATTAACTCCAGATCTATTAAGTATTTTAACTGTAGTAGCTACTCAAGCTAAAGGTAGTGTTTTGATTCATCAGAAAATGTTCGAAAGCAGACTATTTTTCGTAGACAAACTTATTGAAATGGGAGCTCAAATCATATTATGTGATCCTCATAGAGCTACTGTTATAGGACTAAATCATCAATCTCCTCTTAGAGGATCTATATTAAATTCTCCAGATATAAGAGCAGGAATCTCTCTTCTTATAGCAGCTCTTTCTGCTAAAGGAACCAGTATTATTAAAAATATAGAACAAATAGATAGAGGATATGAAAATATAGACGAAAGATTACGTATTTTAGGGGCAAATATTATAAGAATAACATGACAAATTTTTAATTTGTCAATCCTAAAAAATAAGGATATACTATTTTTTCAAAAAAAAGTATATGCACAATTTTTACTTTCTTTTTTCACAAAAAATGTGAAAAAAACCTACCATACAAAAATTTGTAATTTTAATTAAATCAAAATGTAATATCTTTTATTGAATATTTACAAACAAAAAATGAGATATTTTTTGTTATGTATGAAACATATGTTGTGTTTATTTCAAAATCATATAACTTTATGATATCATCTAAATAGATAAATTGAATGAAAAAGATCAGAAAAAAATTGAAAAATTATGGAAAAATTTGAATATATAACTAAAGAAGGATTAGAAAAATTACAAAAAGAAATCGAAAGATTGGAAAATATAGAACGGCCGAAAATATCCATGCAAATAGCGGAAGCTAGAGATAAAGGAGATTTATCAGAAAATGCAGAATATGATGCAATAAAAGAAGCTCAAGGTTTTTTAGAAATGAATATAGCTAAGTTAAAAAAAAAACTATCCAACTCACGGATCATAGATGGATCAAAAATCAATAGAACTAGAGTTTCTATTCTTTCCACAGTAAGAGTCAAAAATTTAACCTACGGAGGAGAACAAATATATACCTTAGTTCCAGAGGGAGAAGCAGATTTAAAATCAGGAAAAATATCGATAAATACTCCTATATCAACAGGATTACTTGGAAAACAAGTGGGAGAAATAGCCCATATTAAATTACCTAATAAAATGATACTTAATTATGAAATTTTAGAAATAGCATTTAATGAATAATAAGAATATATTTCAAAAAATAATTCATAATGAAATTTTAGCTTATAAAGTAGCAGAAAATTCTGATCATTTAGCTTTTTTAGATATTTATCCTATAAAAATAGGACATACTTTGGTAATACCAAAAAAAAGTAATAGAGATAAAATTTTTTCTTTATCGGAAAAAGAATTTATCTCTATTATGTTTTTTACAAGAAAAATAGCTATTGGTATAGAAAAAATCATTCCTTGCAATCGTGTAGGTATATTTGTTATGGGGTTTGAAATTCCTCATGTTCATATTCATTTAATTCCTATGGACAAAGAAAGTGATGGAAATTTTTCCAAAAAAAGAATGGTTTTATCTTCAAAAAATTTTGAAGTTTTATCAGAAAAAATAAAAAAATCTATTCAAAATATGTAAACGAAGATTTACATTATTGATATTCAATTTAATGATTCCAATGAAATAAGATTTTTAATCCTTTCATAGTATGTAGTTTATCTGTTATATGAATTTGTTTTGTTAAAGGGGTATATATGTGAGAAAAACCTCCGGTAGCAATAACAAAACAATTTGTTTTCAATTCTTGATTAACCCGATTTATCAATCCTTCAACCATGCTTAAATATCCATATATGATTCCACTTTGAATACATGTTTCTGTGTACTGTCCTAATATACTAGGAGGTTTTTTTAATTTTATGTTTTTTGATAATTGAGCTGTATTTCCAATCAATGCATTTAAAGAACTATTGACTCCAGGAGCTATAATAACACCTTGAAGGTGTCCATATTTATCGATACAGGTAAAACTTAATGCAGTCCCAAAATCTACTACCAAATAAGTGGTATTTTGATTTTTGTATAATGTATATGCGGCTATAGCATTAGCATATAAATCGGTTCCTAATTGATGAGAATAATGTTTTATAGGAGAATAAGAGTTTCTATCTACGATAATAGGTTTTATTTTATGTATTTCATATAAAGATTGTTTCACAATATTTGTAAGAGAAGGAACTACTGATCCAATGACAATATTTTGTATAAATTTGGAAAAAATACCATATTGGTGATATCTATTTCTAAATAGAAAAATATATTCATCTAGTGATCTATGTGGGATACTATTGATAATCCAAGAACAATTACATTTTAAATTATAATTATTATCAAATATTCCAAAACGAAGACTGGAATTTCCAATATTTATTATTAATAACATGATTCACAATATTTTTCATTTTTTTAAAAAAAATAAAAACGTCTTTTGAATCAGACAATTATTTTATTTCATAACATATTCATGACATGTATTTATATAATCTCATAAAAGTATATTTTATTTCATAACATATTCATGACATGTATTTATATAATCTCATAAAAGTATATTTTATTTCATAAGTAATGACTAATATTTTTAAAATAAATACAAAAGTAAAAGGAAAAGGAATTCCTATAGTATTATTGCATGGATTTATGGAAAATTTAGAAATATGGAATTATATATACAGTAACATTTCTACTAAAAAATATAAAGTTATTTCAATTGACTTTCCAGGTCATGGAAAAAGTGTTTTCACAGAAAAAAAAAATACAGTTTTTACGATGGAAAAAGCTGCAGAAATTGTAAAAAAAATTGTAAAAAAAGAAAATATACAAAAAGCGATTTTTGTAGGACATTCTATGGGTGGATATGTGGCTTTAGCCTTGGCAGAAAAATATCCAGAAATGTTTTTAGGATTGTGTTTACTTCATTCTACAACAGAATCAGATACACTTGAAAAAAAGAAAAAACGCATTCAGTCTATTCAATTAGCAATCCATCATTATACATTATTTATAAACACAAGTATAAAAAAATTATTTCATTATGAAAAATTATGTTCTTTGCAAAACCAAATTGGTTTTGTAAATCAAATTGCTTCAAATACTCATATTCATAGTATTATTTCTTTTTTAAAAGGAATGTCAATTCGAAAAAATAGAACATTTTTACTAAAAACAACTAAATTTCCAAAACTATATATAGCTGGTTTATACGATAGAATTCTTGATATAAAAAAAATTTATGAAGAAACTAAAAATGGAAATCAAATATATTTTTTTGCAATACCTACAGGTCATATGGGACACATAGAAAAACCTAAAAAAATAATAAAAATATTAGAAAATTTTATAGATTTTTCTATTTTTAAAACGTGAGTTGAATGAATAAAAAAAAATTACGTGAAAAATATTTACATATGAGAAAGTCTTTTTCTAGAAAAAAAATTAGAAAAATGAGTTCTGAAATTTTCTTTCAGTTAAGAAAGATATTTTTTTTATGGAAAAAAACTTATTATCACATTTTTTTACCCATACGGAAACATAAAGAAATAGATACATTTATCATTATCAATTTTTTACTAAAAATAGGAAAATATGTCACGGTACCCTGTTCTAATTTTCAGAAATTATCTATAGAAAATTGTTTATTTCATGAAAATACGATACTAACAAAAAAAACATATGGAATTTTAGAACCTATTTCTAAGCATAAATTTATTGTTTCAATTTCTCTTATCGAAGTAATATTTATTCCTTTATTAATATTTGATTTTAAAGGCTATCGAATCGGTTATGGAAAAGGTTTTTATGATAGATTTATTCCTTTATGCAAAAAAAATATTATTAAAATAGGGTTAAGTTTTTTTTATCCCATAAAAAAAATTCAAGATATACATAAAAATGATTTGTCAATCGATATAGGAATAACTCCGAACCATATTTTTTTCTTTAATAAAAAAGTTTAATAAAAAAAAACTTTGAGTATATCCCAAATAATAATCAACATCATCATTAAACTCATTATGAAAAAACCGTAAACAGTACAACGTTCAACAATTTCCTCATTTATTTTTTTTCTTGTTATCATTTCTATCATAATAAATAATAGATATCCCCCATCTAATGATGGAATAGGAAATAAATTTAAAAAAGCTAACCAAATGGATAAAGTAGCAGTTAAAGTCCAAAAAATATACCAATTCCATTTAGATGGAAATTCTTTAGCTATGGAAAAAAAACTACCTATCTGTTTATAAGCTTTGGTTTCTATATGAAAAACATTTTTCAAAAAAAAGATTTGATTTTTTAAAACATCCCAAGATTTTTCTATTCCATGAGGAATACTCTCAAAAAAAGAATAACTCTTTTTTTCAAATAAAAAAATTTGATCTAAATCCATAAATTTTTTTAAAAAAATTCCCAAAAATTCTTTTGGATCTAAAAAAAATTCTTTTTGAATAAGTTTCCCATTTCTGTTGATGTACATTAATATATTTTCATTTTTATGTTTTGACAATATATCTTTCAATTGATCAGAAAAAAGAACAAATTCAGAATTAATAGCTAAGATTTCATCATTATTTTTTAATCCATATTTATCAGCTTTAGAGTTTTTGACCACATAATTAATGATAGGAGGAACACGAGGTTGAATAAAAAAATGGAATTCTTTTCGATCGAAAAGAAATTTTTTTTTGTTATTATTTAATGATAATTTTATAATGTTTCCCATACGATCTATTGTGATAGAATTACCCAAAATAATGGCTTTAGGAATATCATTGAAGTAGGGAACATATTGTTCGTTAACAAATAAAATTTTGTCTCCATTTTTCAATCCTATTTTTTCTCCCAAAGAATCAACTTCTATTCCGTATTTCACATTTTTTGTAGGAAGATAAGTTTCTCCATACTTAAACAATAAAAAAGTAAAAATTAAAACGGATAACAATATATTAAAAAGAATTCCTCCAGAAATGATCAATAATCTTTTTATTGCTGATTTAGAACGAAATTCCCAATTTTTAAGTTTATTCTCTGATTGATTATTGTCTTTTTCATCCATCATCATTCCAGATATTTTAACATATCCTCCTAAAGGGACCCAACCTATTCCATAAATAGTATTTCCTATTTTTTTTTTCAATAGAGAAAACCAAGGGTCAAAAAATAAAAAAAATCTTTCAACTCTTACTTTAAATATTTGAGCTATAATAAAATGACCTAGTTCATGAACAACAACCAATATAGAAATGCTAAGTAGCAATTGTATAGATCTAATGAAAATTGATGACATTTTTCAGATTTAAAAAATAAAAGAGATAAATTTAAACCTTTATTCCAAAATAAAATACATTTTGAATTTATCTAATCTTAAAAAAGGAGAAAAAGGAATTATTAAAGGATACAAAGATGATAATTTTCCCATAAAATTACTAGAATTAGGAGTTTTACCTGGTGTAAAATTCGAAATACTTTTTGTTTCTATTTTTTGCGATCCATTATGTATAAGTTATGATCAATCTTGTTTAGTTTTACGAAAAAAAGAAGCTGAAAACATTATCATAGAACCTATTATTTAGAATTCGAAAATAATTTATGAAAAAAATTAAATTAGCTCTAGTTGGAAATCCAAATGTAGGAAAAACTTCTTTGTTCAATCAATTAACTGGACTTAATCAAAAAGTTGGAAATTATATAGGAGTTACAGTAGACAAAAAAATAGGATATTTTCATTATGAAAACACGTATTATCAAATTTTAGATCTTCCTGGAACTTATAGTATATATCCTTCATCTGAAGATGAAGAAGTAGTTTGCAGATTGCTACTTAATCTAGATGACTTAGATTATCCAGATAAAATTATAGTAATAGCAAATTCATCGAATTTAAAAAAAAGCATTCTTTTACTAAGACAAGTGCAAGATTTAGGATTTCCTGTCCTTTTTGCATTAAATATGCTTGATGAAGCAATAAAAAAGGGCATATCCATTAATATAGAAAAATTAAGAAAAATTCTTATCACAGAAATTGTATTGATTAACGCAAGAAAAGGAATAGGACTGAACAAAATGAAAATAAAAATAAAAAATTTAAATCAAAAAACAAAAACAAACTATTTTTTTTTCAATCCAGGGATACATTATTCTCTTGCTATTAATGATGTCAAAAACAATTACAAAGTAAATACTTATCAAGCTTGGTATTATCTAGCTCATGACAAAAAATTTTTAAAAAAAAATTGTTTATTGAATAAAATAAAAAAAAAATATAACATTATCCCAAAAAGATTACAAATCAAGGAAACATTAGATAGATATGAAGAAATAGGAAAAATATTTTCAATAATAGTTTCCGAATTTCTTTCGGAGAAAGAAAAAAACTGTTTAGAATTTTCAAAAAAAATAGATAATTATTTAGTTTTACATCCTTTTTGGGGTTATTTTTTTTTTTATTTATTTTATTTTTCATTTTTCAATGTATTTTTTTTTGGTCAGAAATTCCTAAACAATTTGTAGAATTGTTTTTTTCTTTTATCCAAAAGAAATTCGATAACGTTTATCCTGGTCCTTTAAATAATTTTTTTTTGCAAGGAATATTCCCTGCAATCAGTACTATTCTATCTTTTATTCCACAAATTTCGATTTTGATATTTTTTCTTCTTCTTATGGAAGAAAGTGGATACATAAGCAGAGTTATATTTTTAATGGATAGAATCATGCGACCTTTTGGATTAAATGGAAAAAGTGTTGTCCCTCTTATTTCTAGCATAGCTTGCGCTATTCCCGCAATCATATCAGCTAGACATATAGAGAACCCAAGAGATCGATTAATTACTATTTTAGTAACTCCTTTTATAACCTGTTCTGCCAGATTACCTGTATATACTCTAATTATATCTATAATTATACCGGACAAAAAATGGTATTTCATTCAACTAAGAGGAATAGTACTCTTATCTATGTATATTTTAGGAATTATATTTGCATTGAGTGTCTCCATCATTTTACATCAATTACTAAAAAAAAATTATAAAAGTCATCTTATAATGGAAATTCCTACTTATAAAATCCCTATATTGAAAAATGTATTAATTACTCTATGGATCAATCTTAAATCGTTTATTATCAATGCAGGAAAAATCATTCTATTGATTAATATATTGATTTGGGTTTTGGGTTCTTTTGGTCCTTCAGAAAATTCATCAAATAAAAATTCAATTTGTATAATACAAAAAAAAGAATTGACTCATTCTTATTTGGGTATCTTAGGGAAAAAAATAGAACCTGTAATTCATCCATTAGGATACGATTGGAAAATTGGGATAGGACTTCTATCATCTCTTGTAGCGAGAGAAGTTTTTGTTAGTACTATGGCTTCTGTATATAGCATAGAAGAAAAAGAAAATATTTTAAAGGAAAAAATGAAAAAAGAAACATATCCTGAAACTAAAAAACCTATTTATAATTTAGCAACAGGAATTTCTTTACTATTTTTTTATGCATTTTCTATGCAATGTATGAGTACTTTATCCATAATAAGAAAAGAAACA
This sequence comes from Blattabacterium cuenoti, assembly GCF_014251755.1. Taxonomy (NCBI): domain Bacteria; kingdom Pseudomonadati; phylum Bacteroidota; class Flavobacteriia; order Flavobacteriales; family Blattabacteriaceae; genus Blattabacterium; species Blattabacterium cuenoti. The sequence continues at coordinate 514,677 of NZ_CP059200.1, forward strand.
AAATCTTGGAAATGGCCAATACTACAATTTATTTTTATGACTTTGTTAGCTTATATAGCTTCATTATTAACATATCAAATATTAAAAAAATAAATGTGTCAATACATCATAATAGGTTTGTTTTTTTTATATTCAATTTTCTGTTTATTTATAAAATTATTGAATTTTTTTTCTAAAAAAAATTTTTGTAAAAAAAAATGCAATTGTAAATTATAAAATTTCCATTTTTTCAATGGAAGTATATATGGAATTTGTCAAAACTTCGGATAAAGATATTCCAGCTATTTTCAATTGTTTTGGAAAAATGCTTTCTTCTGAAAGACCTGGGATTGTATTTATTTCCAAAAAAAAAGGTTCTTCATTTACAATGATATATTCTGATCTCGTGATTCCCGATAAATTTAGAAATTTATATACTTTTTTGGCTATTTTTCGTATTTGATTTTCAATATTTGGAAACAATTTTGCTGGAGTGATTTCTTGAGATTTACCGGAATATTTTGATTCAAAATCAAAAAAATCATTTTGACTAATTATTTCTGTTATTGGTAAAACAATAATTTCATTTTTAAATGAAAAAACACCTACTGATACCTCCTTTCCTTCAAGATAAGATTCGATCAGAATCTCTTCATCTTCTAGAAAAGCTTTTTGTACTGCGTTAAACAAATATTTTTCTTCATAAACTTTACTTATTCCTAAACTAGATCCCGATCTATTCGGTTTAACAAAACAAGGAAGTCCTACTTTGTTTAAAATTGTTTTCTTACAAAGAACTTGATTTTTATTTAAAAAAAAAGATTTTGCTGTATTAATTCCAAAATATTTCAACAAAGTTAAACAATACTTTTTATTAAAAGTAACATTTGCATGATGAAAATTACATCCTGTATAAGGTATTCTTAATAATTCAAAATAAGCTTGTAATATTCCGTCCTCTCCTGGAGTTCCATGTATGGCATTAAATACACAATCAAACTTGAGGTGATTCATTCCGGAAATTGTAAAATCTTGTTTATTTATAGAATATTCTTTATTTTTCTCATCTTTCATAAACCATTTTTCTTTGAAAAGATAGACTCGATAAGGATCAAATTCTTTTCTACATAAATTTTCATAAACAACTTTTCCACTTTGTAGTGAAATCATAGATTCTTTTGAATATCCTCCCATTATAACAGCTATTTTTTTCATGAATTATTTTTAATTTTATTGGTTTTTTATTATAAAAACATTTCTAATTTATTTTTTTCATGAATTATTCAAAATATTTTGTAATATTCATCATAAATTTTTTAGTTTCTATATTGATTTTATATAAAATTACTCAATTGTCATTGAAATGGGTAGATGTTTATACAAAACATGGGTCTTATGTTGTAGTTCCTGATTTGATAGGTTTTACTTTACCTAAATCTATATTAATTTTGAAAAAATTAGGTCTAAAATACGATATAGATACATCACGTTATGATCCTAATTTTAAAATTAATCAAATCATTTCCTTTTCTCCAGAAGCTGGAGATCATGTTAAAGAAGGAAGACATGTATATATACAAGTTAACTCTCAATCATCCCAATCTGTTTTACCTAATATTATAAATAAAGAAAAAAAAATAGCAATAAAATTGCTTCATGCTAGTCATATATCCGTTAAAGAAATCAGATATATTAATGATAGGAGGAAAGATACCGTTTTAAAAATTTTATATCGAAATAAATCGATTCAATTTGGATATAGATTTTCCTTGAATCAAGATGGAATTATTTTAATCATTGGAAAAGGATATAAAAAAGATAATTTTTTAGTACCTAATGTTGTAGGAATGAATTTATATTCAGCTATTTTTACGTTAAAAAATCAATTATTTCATGTGATTAATTTTTACTATGATCATACAATAACAAATCCTGATAAAAATGCAAAAGTATATCGTCAAAAACCTGATTCTGGAATAATTTATGATAAAAATAAACCTGTTGAACTTTGGTTAACTTCCAAAGAATTGTTAGATCAATTCAAAAATGAAGATGTCAAAAATGAAGATGTCAAAAATGAAGATGTCAAAAATGAAGATGTCAAAAATGAAGATGTCAAAAATGAAGATGTCAAAAATGAAGATGTCAAAAATGAAGACGTCAAAAACAAAAACGTCAAAAACAAAGACGTCAAAAACAAAGACGTCAAAAACAAAGACGTCAAAAACAAAGACGTCAAAAACAAAAACGTCAAAAACAAAGACGTCAAAAACAAAGACGTCAAAAACAAAGACGTCAAAAACAAAGACGTCAAAAACAAAGACGTCAAAAACAAAGACGTCAAAAACAAAGACGTCAAAAACAAAGACGTCAAAAACAAA